>JAHDGT010000442.1 GCA_020631675.1 Bacteroidota bacterium | reverse complement strand
GCGCTCCTTAGCCCCCTCATTTCCATTCCTATCCCTCACGCATATCGTAACGGGATGTATGTGGTCCAAATAAAAAAAATCTTGAACGAATAAAGGCTTTAAGTGTAGCATATATTTTGAAAGACAACAATATCTTTCTATCTTTTGAAGCCGTATTCCTCATCTCCATTTGTTCAAACTTATGCCAAGAAATCAAGCCACATTTTCATCTGTTTTTAGTCTTTTGCTACTATTGGTCTGCTGTTTCACGATCGCATTGAATTGGGCTTGTGACCCATCTGCCATCGGCTCTGAAGGTAGAGTGATCAGCGTTACGAATACGAATTTGAAAGAGAATTTCGGAAGAACGGAAAATCTGTCTTTTACTTTCAATGAAGAGATCGCACCAGATAGTTTGTTTTACAATTGGTTGCAAGAAGATTACATCGCCTTTGACCCACCTATTGAAGGTAAATTCAAGTGGATGTCTGCCAGTGAATTGATTTTTTCTCCTGACAGAGCATTGCCTCCTTGTACGGGCTTCACGGCAAGTTTACAGCCTTCTTTAAGCAATATGCATGGAGAAAAGGTGCCTCTGTCCAAAGAACGTGCTTTCTTTTTTCATACTCCTTATCTAAAAGCAAATTCAGCCTCGGCTTATTGGCGACAGTCTTCTGTTAACCCCGATCAGCCTGCTATTGGGGCCACTATGACTTTTAATTACGAGGTGGATCCCAAAGAAATCGCAGGACACTTAGTAGTTGAATTAGATGGTAAATCCGTTCCTTTTAGTGTGCGCTCTTCAAACCTGGTACGTACGCTTGAATTGGAAATCGAAGGCGGCGACGCGACAAAAGAGCTAGCGGTGGATTTCATCATTGATACAGGCATGAAAGTGCCTTATACCACTTGGCTCACAGATGAGGAAATAAAGATCAATACCAAACTGCCCTCACCGGATAAAATGATGGTAGTAAGAGCGGATGCGATGCACGATGGCTTAAGTGGTAAGATCGATGTGAAAACTTCTCAGCAGCCTAATAGAAATGACATCAAACGCTATGTGAGCCTGAAACCTGCGATCGACTTCGACTTGCGTTTTGATGTGAGTGGTTTTACAATTGAAAGTGATGAGTTTGATGTTGCCAAAACTTATACATTGACCTTGAAAAAGGGTTTGACGGGTATCTTTAAAAGTGAACTGGAAGATGATTACAGTACTCCTTTGTCCTTTGGCAAATTAGATCCAGAAGTGAAGTTCATGACAGGTAATGGTCGCTACCTAGGCAAAAAAGGGATGAAGAATATGGCGGTGAAGGTGATCGGTGTAGAAAACGTACAAGTGCGGATCAGTAAGGTGTTCGAGAACAATATCATGCGTTTCTTGGATAATGGTAAAGAATACGATTACGAGCGTATTTATGATGAAAATGCGGATGAGTGGGACTATCACGATTTCAGATACTACAATATTGAGAAATATGGAAAGCTGATCTATGAAGCGGATTATTCGGTAACGGATATGGATCAATTAGGGAATGCACGTTTATTGAATCTGAAATTCCCGGATAAGCTTTCGGACAGAGATGGTATTTACGTGATACAAGTTACAGATGCGGAACGAAGGTATGTGACAGACTCTCATGTCATTGCCTTTTCTGATATTGGTTTGATCGCTAAACAGGAACACAATAAGGTCTACGTTTTCGCGAACTCCATCAATACTGCCGAGCCTATGCAATATGTGGATGTCTCTTTTATCAGTAAAACGAATCAGGTCATTCATACTGCAAGTACGAATGGAGAAGGAGTCGCCATCTTTGATAAGATGGATACCCGTGCACCGGATTTTAATGTGGCTATGATCACAGCGAACTATCAAGATGACTATAACTATATGCATCTGCCTAGGTCGGCTGTGAATACCACCCGCTTTGAAATGACAGGTCGGTACTCCAATCCTTCTAGGATGGAGGCCTTTCTGTATGGCGACCGCAATTTATATCGCCCGGGGGAGGACATCCATTTTAATTTGATCGTACGTGATCTGGAGTGGGGAACACCCGAAGGCTTACCTGTTCAAATCAAAGTACTCCGACCGAATGGCAAGGAATACAAAACCATTAGAAAGAGTTTGAATGAGGAAGGCGCATGTACAGGTACCTTGAACATGCCGGCAAGTAGTATGACGGGTACTTATACCTTCGAGGCTTATACGGGTGATGATGTCTTGCTGACATCCTATCCGGTAAGTGTGGAGGAATTCATGCCAGATAGAATTAAAGTGGAGGTGAAAGCAGATAAGAAAGAAGTGAATTCTGGTGAAAGCATAACATTGAATGGTACTGCTTTCAATCTCTTCGGACCACCTGCTACAGATAGAAACTACGAGGTGGAGATGAACTTGAAACGCAGTCGTTTCCAACCCAAACAATACCCGAACTACAACTTTAGATTACGCGTAGATAAATCCTTCGGCGATGTAGTGAATGAAGGGAAAACAGATGAGGAGGGTGCGTTTTCTGAAGAGTTTGAAATACCTGAATCTTATAAGGACGCAGGTATTTTAGATGGCAATTTCTTAGTGACGGTTTTTGATGAAAGCGGTAGACCTGTTAGCCGTAGAGAGGAGTTCAGGGTATTGACTCAAGATGCCTTCGTAGGTATTGGGCAGGTCGATTATTACAATACGACCAATAAAGAGATGGAAATCCCTTTATTGGCGGTTAATTCGGACGGGGAAGCTTTGCAGGGCAAGAAAGTACACCTCAAAATCACCCGCTATAATTACCGAACCGTATTGGAAAGTACTAGTAATGGTAGATACCGCTATCGCTCTCAAAAAGAGTCGGTTGTGGAGGAAGATCAAAATCTGATCTTGAATGGTGAGTCGGTACATCGTTTCATCCCACAGACCTCTGGTGATTATACTATAGAGTTGAGTTTGCCGGGTAGCAGTGCTACGGTTAAGCAGCGTTTTTATGCCTATAAATACGGTTCTACCACCAGTAATAGCTTCTCCGTGAATAGAGAGGGTAAGGTGGATATTCAGTTTGATAAAGAGTCGTATAAAAAAGGTGAAATGGCCAATATCCTCTTCAAATGCCCGTTTGATGGTCGTTTGTTGGTCACCTTAGAGCGTGAAGAAGTGATTCGACATTTATACTTTGACACCCAAGGCAAAGCCAAACAAATGTCGATCGAGATGAGTGCGGATCATGTACCTAATTTATATGTTTCCGCTACACTGATCCGACCCATGAAAGACATTGGCGTGCCACTGAATGTGGCACATGGTTACGCTCAAGTGAGTGTTGATGATCCTACTAATCAATTGCCATTGGCAATTAATGCTACAGAAAAATCAAGATCCAAGAGCAAGCAGACCATCACTGTGGAAACAGAGCCAAATGCCAGAGTAACGCTTGCGGTAGTAGATGAGGGCATCTTACAGATCAAGAATTACCAAACGCCGGACCCCTACGATTTCTTCTATGCGCCTAGAGCCTTAGAGGTATCGAGCTACGATATTTACCCCTATTTATTCCCTGAGTTAATGGGTTCTGAAGGACTTGCTGGTGGGGGTATGGACTTAGGGAAACGCTTAAATCCTTTGTCTAATAAAAGAGTGAAGTTGGTCAGCTTCTGGAGTGGAGAAGAACGTGCCAATGGCAGCGGAAAGGTGAACTATGAAATTGATATACCTGAGTTTTCGGGTGATCTAAGAGTGATGGCAGTTGCCTATAAAGAGGGCCGTTTCGCCTCTGCGGATCAAAGCATGAAAGTGGCCGATCCGATCGTACTTTCTGCTGGTTTACCCCGCTTCTTTAGTCCGAAAGACACCGTACTCATGCCGCTAACGATCACTAATACCACAGACAAGTCAGTAAGCGGTAAAGTAAGGGTGAAAACAGAGGGGCCGATCAGAATCAT
>JAHDGT010000011.1:3732-23721 GCA_020631675.1 Bacteroidota bacterium | reverse complement strand
ATAAAGGCTTGGGCAATTTTATACTGGTCGTACCGTCTAGTATGACGAAGACACACTAAACAAAAAAGGCAGCATCTGAAAAGATGCTGCCTTTTTTTAGAGCAAGCGGCCATTATAGCGTTCCTCTCAACTCCTGCTCTCTTTCAATGGCTTCGAATAAAGCTTTGAAGTTTCCTTTACCGAAAGACTTCGCACCTTTGCGTTGAATGATCTCAAAGAAAACGGTTGGGCGATCTACAACAGGCTTAGTGAAGATTTGTAGTAAATAGCCTTCATCATCGCGATCTACTAAGATGTTCTGCGCTTTCAGGGCTTCTACCTCTTCTTCAATATCTCCCACACGCTCTAATAAGGTGTCGTAGTAGTTGTCTGGCACATATAAGAAGTCGATCCCTCTGCTGCGTAACTCTTCAATAGTAGAAAGAATATCATCCGTAGCAATGGCGATGTGTTGTACGCCACCCCCTTTATAGAAATCGATATACTCTTCTATTTGAGATTTTCTTTTTCCCTCTGCTGGCTCGTTGATCGGGAATTTGACATAGCCATTTCCATTGCTCACTACCTTACTCATTAAAGCGGTGTACTCCGTAGAAATGTCTTTGTCATCAAAAGTGATAAGCAGTTGGAAGCCCATTACATCTTCGTAGAACTTCACCCATTTGTTCATCTCGCCTAGGTCTACATTACCTACACAGTGGTCAATGTATTTCAAGCCGATAGGCTTAACAGGTATAGTAGATGTACGAGCTTCAAAACCAGGTAAGAAAGCCCCATTATAGTTGGTGCGCTCTACGAATTTGTGGATGGTATCTCCATAGGTTTTGATGGCGGAGATCACTACTTCTCCATGATCGTCTGTCATTTTTGTAGGAGGCATAATGCCTTCCGCGCCTCTGTTGGTGGTTTCTTCGTAGCTCTTAGTCGCATCATCTACCCAAAGGGCTAATACTTTCACGCCATCGCCATGAAGTTTCACATGCTTGGCGATTTCCGTATCAGGAGAAAGCGTGGAGGTCAATACTAAACGGATCTTGCCTTGCTGTAAGACATAAGACACCCTATCCTTCAGTCCTGTTTCCAAGCCTGCATAAGCAACTAACTCATAGCCCCAAGCCTGCTGATAATAGTAGGCGGATTGCTTCGCGTTACCTACATAAAACTCAATATGATCCGTGCCTTTTAATGGAAGAAAATCTTCCTGCGCATTCGGATTGCTTGCGTTTTCCACTTGAGGTGGAGATACTACATTTGACATACTATATTAAGGTTATTGTTGACTTTGTTTTTTGTCTTGATACACTGTAAACTAAGTAATCGAAATATGCTAGGGTCTTGAGGCTTTATCCAAAAGTTCTTCGTGTAGCTTCGTGTCCTTCTTTCTTTGTGGTAAAAAATGTTGGTCAAGCACGTACTTGCTGACCACAAAGAACTAAGAACACTAAGGAGCACAAAGTTTTTTTAAACTTCTGACTAACAATATTTTTTAATGCTTAGTTTACAGTGTATTTAATAATCCAACCAAGACAAATAATAATCAGGATCTTCTATACCGAAAGCCTGATCGGTAAGTTGTAGCGGTCGGAAGGTATCTACCATTACCGCTAATTCATGCGTTTCTTTAGCACCAATGCTCTTCTCTACCGTGCCCGGATGTGGTCCGTGCGGTATACCGCCTGGGTGAAGGGTGATCTGCCCTTTTTCAACGTTTTTACGACTCATGAAGTCACCGTCTACATAATAAAGCACTTCATCACTATCAATATTAGAGTGATTATAGGGTGCAGGTATAGCTAATGGGTGGTAGTCGAATAAACGAGGAACGAAAGAGCATACCACAAAGCCTTTCGCGGCAAAGGTTTGATGTACCGGTGGTGGCTGGTGTACTCTACCCGTGATCGGCTCGAAATCATGTATAGAAAAGGCGTAGGGGTAGTGGCAGCCGTCCCATCCTACCACATCAAAAGGATGGTAGGCGTAGTGGTAAGGGTACATCTTACCCTGCTTTTTGATCAGTAGTTTGAAGGTGCCCTTTTCATCATGCGTCTCTAAGTCTTGAGGCTCTCTGATGTCGCGCTCGCAAAAAGGAGAATGCTCCATGAGTTGCCCCGTTTTGCTCATATAGCGTTTAGGGTAGTGCATAGGGCTAAAGCTTTCTACAATGAAAAGACGGTTGTTCTCGTCTTCAAAGTAGAGCTGGTAGACCGTACCCCTTGGGATCATGATGTAATCTCCGTATTCAAAGGGGATTTTGCCGTAGCAGGTCTTTAGCTCGCCTTTACCTTTATGGATGAACAACATTTCATCGGCATCGGCATTTTTGTAGAAGTAGTCTTTAGTGGAATGACGAGGTGCTGCCAAGCTGATGTGGCAATCGTTATTCACAAGAACAGGTACTCTGCTTTCTAAATAATCGTCTTTAGCAGGCACATCGAAGCCGCGGAAGGAACGATGCTTTAATTGCTTGGTCATGCGCACGGTCGGTGACACATCATATGGATCATCTACTTGACGGATCACCGTAGGAGGGTGACAGTGGTAGAGTAGAGAATATTGATCAGAAAACCCTTCAGTAGAAAATAGCTCTTCGGCATATAAACTACCATCAGGTTTGCGGAATTGGGTGTGTCTTTTAGGTGGGATCTGTCCCAACTTATAATAATGTGGCATGATTCCTACAATTAAATAGAATAGTGCGCTCGTTAAAACTACTAAGTGCTAGCACAAAAATACACAGAATCAGCGTGCTGTATAAACCTTCGCCAAAGCTTTATATTCTTTTAATGTAAGGAATATAGGAAGTTAGAATTTAGCGGACTGTTTTTCCATGCCATGCGCGAGGGATAGGAGGGGAAATGAAGCTACTGAATGCGCCCTGTTTGGCGGCGTAAAAAGGCGGCCCAGCGGTAGCCATTTTTACGCCTGCCAAACAGCAGCAGGCAGGGGCTGAATTGGAACGGATAGCCCGGTTTAAGCTACAAAGGGCGTATAAGGTGGTGAACCTATACGCCCTTTGTAGCTTAAACGCGCCCAGAAGAAAAACTATTATATCAAGTTGAACCGCTGCTTGACCATGGATTTCATGAGGAGATAAACCTTAGTAGGGTTTGGCACCCGAATGCGATCCATGAGGATGCCTTCTGGGGTGGATTTTCTGATTTTATCAAATAGCTCTAAGTAGTAACGGTAGGCGGTGTATACGCCAAAACGTGCGCCATCGGGAAGGTTTTTAATGCCTTCGAGGGCGTGATCGAAGTCTTTTTGGATGTCGGCTTCGATGGCTTTTTTGGCTTGAAGGTCGAAACGCTCATAGGAAACACCAGGGAAATATACTCTACCTCTGTCTAGTTTATCAGAGCGCATGTCACGCAAGAAATTCACCTTTTGAAAGGCGGAACCCAGACTACGGGCAGGGGCTAATAGCTTCTGATATTTCGCATCATCTCCTTCGCAAAACACACGTAAGCACATCAGACCTACTACTTCCGCACTACCGTAGATGTAGGTGTCATATAGACTTTGATCGTAGCTGTTGTCATCTAGATCCATCTCCATGCTCCATAAAAAAGCGTCGATCAACTCCCGTTCTATATTGTATTGACGAACGACTTGCTGGAAAGATTGCAAGACCGGGTTCAGACTGATGCCTTCTTCGATCGCCACATAGGTCTCCTTTTTGAAGCGTTCCAACAACTTGCGTTTTGGGTATTTGTGGAAGGTGTCAACGATCTCATCGGCAAAGCGGACATAGCCGTAAATACCATAGATCGCCGCATGAAATCGCTTATCTAAAGAACGAATACCCATGCTGAAAGAGGTACTGTAATTCTGCGTGATGAGCTTACTGCAATCAAAGCAAGTATCCTCATACAAACGCATGTGGTCAAAGGATTCTAAAGCGGAGACACTGGGCGGTTGTGCGGTCATGATCGAATAGGTATTTTAGATGGAATGGATTTGTTTAGTTGGAATTCTTTTGCTCATGCGAGCGGTTCTATCACTTCTTTTTCAACTGGTGAATGTGAATCTGAATCAGATATTGTTTTAGCGGTAGGCACGAATGGCGTCAGTTGGCAAGGATGCTCTTTCTCAATACGCTCTAAAACGAGTTTCGAGCTGATCACAACAATGGGTAAACCAGTGCCAGGAACTGTACTTGCTCCTACGTAGTAGAGATTATTGAATTGCTCGTCTTTGTTTTTAGGGCGCATGGCGGCTACTTGGTTCAAGCCATGTGCTAAGCCTAAACCACTACCTCTATAAAGGTGGAACTTATCTTGCCACTCGATCGGATCCCAAATGGTACGGGTTACGGTATTGCCCACTAAATCGTAATTGATGCGCTTGGAAAGGTCTTCCAAAATGTTATCGGCTAATTTTTCTCTATCACTCCAATCTGGCTTATAGCGTAGATCGGGCACAGGGCAAAGAATGAAGAGGTTCTCGCAATCAGGCGGTGCGCATTGCGGGTTGGATTTGGAGCTTACGTTGACGTAGTAATAGGGCTTATCCGGACTAACGGAGGTCTTAAAGATTTTATCGGCGTATTCTTTAAAATTGTCGCCCAAGAAGTAGGTGTGGTGGTATAGATCCGGAATTTTGCCTTTTACCCCTAAGTAGATGGTGAAAGGGGCAAGGGTCCAATCCATTTTATCGAGCTTCTTCGTATTGAATTTCGCTCTATTGAGGATGCGACCACGGAATGCCGCCGCATCGGAGTTGCTGATGTAGAGATCGGCTTGCCAGTGCTTACCGTTTTGATCCAAGAAGCCATCCAACTGCTTGCCATTGGTCACGGCTGCTTGGATTTCCGTATTGTAGTGAATAGCCACTCCTCGTTCTTCTAATAGGCCGAGCATAGTATGTACGATCTGGTACATACCCCCTTTGATGTTCCAATAGCCATCGTGCTGCAGCTCTGTATAGTTCAAAAGGCTGTAGACTGCCGGGGTGTCAAATGGGGTCGCACCCAAGAAGAAGGCCACCAAAGAGAAGATGATCTTCACCTCTTCAGAATCAAAATGACGCTCTAATTCCGTCCACATACTGCGGAATAGTAATGGACTGTGTTTAAGTGGTACTCTTGTTAATGCTGCGGCATATTCTATCAAGCTGTTGTAGTTGCGTTTGACTACTACGTGCTCGGTATCGTGGAATAGGTGTTTGGCTTGCTCCAGATAACCCAATGCTTTGCGAATGAAATTCGGCTCGATTTCCTCGAATTCAGCAGCTAGTTTTTTCAGGTTTTTATGGATGAGGAAAGGCTTTTCTCTATCAGAAAAATACACCCCATAAACCGGATTCAACTCATGCATTTGCAGCGGGTTCTCAATGCCACAGTCACGGAAAAGCTCGTCGAACTCATAGCTCATACTAAAAAAACTGGGTCCGGTATCAAAGGTAAAGCCGTCTTTTTTGATCTGATTCAGACGTCCCCCTGCTTGGTGGTGCTTTTCCAGTATAGTAACCTTATAGCCTCTACTGCTTAAACGAAGTGCGCTGGCTAGTGAACCTAGTCCCGCACCTATGATCAATACGCTTTTCGTTTGTTGTGCCATATGCTGTTGCTAATGCTCTCCAGTTTTGTATCAGGAGTAATTTGTGTATTACAAGATGCGAACAGAACAGGGCTAGTTGATTTTTGTTTAACTTTTTAACAAATTTTTTCCACAAGGTCGGTTTTCCTTAAACAAAACGGACATAATTAAGTTATTTTAAACTGTTTTCATTGTTTGGTCACGTAAATAGAATAGTCTATATTTGGTGCGGAACGATTAACATTGATATCATTTATTGTGTATGCTGAGCTGTATTTCTATACCTGCTCAATATATACTCATGTCAGTTTGTAATCATTATTTAGGACAATTGTTGGATACCCTCCAACAAGCTCGCCAGAACAAGCGTGAATTCAAAAAGCAGTACGCTTACCTTCAGGATTTACAGTCATTAGACTACTCCAGTAATTTTACAATATCGGATGTTTTCGGTTTAGCGGAATTTGAATTGCCCCCTGAGCATAAACTCAGTGAGCAGCAATTGGATCAGCTGAGTACGTCTATGGTGGATACCTTATTGGTTTACGGCATTGAATTCGCCCCGGTTGATACCTTTGAGGAGTTACCCGCGAAACAGAAATACCAGATCGTGAAAACCCGCTTAAACAGAACCGTTTGTTTTAAAAGCGAACAGCTTAAACACATAGAACTGTGTAGTATGGTGCCCAGTGAATGTAGCTTAGGACCTTATTGTAGGTGTTGTAATTATTAAATACAGCGTAAACTAAATTACGGATAATCAAGCCAAACTAACATGCCGCACCTACGGCGCTTGTAATCAGTGGGTTGGTTGACAATTCTACTAACAGGCAGCTCCTAATGGAGCTATTGGTTTTCAGTTAAATGAATCTTAGCCCCAGAGAGGCAAACTGTTAGTAGCAAACTTTTATCTGGGTACTCATTAAAACAAAAAAGGCAGCCTATTCATAGGCTGCCTTTTTTGTTTTTGGATGATATGCTATTACAGATCATAATTCAACTCCAAAGTATCTGATGTAGCTAATGCTTGGCAAGTAAGGATGTATCCCTCTTCGATTTCTTTATCACTGAGAGAATGACACTCCATCATATCTACACTACCTTCTGTCACTTTTGCTCTGCATGATGCACAGACACCCGCCTCACACATGAAGGGCGCATCAATGCCCTTGTTGAGTGCTGCGTCTAATACGGTTTTTCCTTCAGGAACGGGTACGGCATGGGTTTGGCCGTTTACCGTTACAGCAGCGATCAAACCATTGGCGGATTTACTGCTTTGTGGACTGTCTGACTGGATCACCTTTTTCTCATTGACAGGCTGCTTAGCCATGTCGAAGTACTCAACGTGGATTTTTGATTTTGGTATTTTTAAGAAATCGTTCAACCCAACCTCAACAGCGAGCATCATGCCTGTTGGTCCGCAAATGAAGTGCTCAGAACTTTCTAACTGCTCTTTATAGTCGGTTTGCAAGAGAACGGCATAATCCCTTTCCTTATAGATTCCCTTCAAGCCAGTCCAATCATCCGCGGGTTGGTCTAAAATATCGTGAATGGTCAAACGCTCTTTGTATTTGGCGTCTAATTTTTCCAGTTCTTTACGATACATACGTTCTTCGATGGAACGATTCGCATAGACTAATACAACTGTTGCTTCTTCTTTAACCGCCAAAATGGTTTTAGCGATAGATAGGAGAGGGGTGATGCCACTACCACCCGCAAATAAGAAATAGTTTTGTGTATCATTTTCCAAATCGGGGGTGAAGCTGCCCAAGGGCGGGAAAACTTCCAATACTACCCCTCTTTCCATTTTGGAGACCAAGTATGGCGACAGTGCTCCGCCTTCTTTTCGCTTCACACCAATGCGGAAATACTGATCCACAGTAGGGCTACTAGAAATAGAATAAGAACGCAGTACGAAATTGCCGTCAACAGGTACTTTCAGCGTGACATATTGACCCGCTTTGTAGTCGAATTCTTCCTGGAGTACTTTAGGGATTTCTAAATATATGGAAATGGCATTCGCGGTTTCTTGCACCACCTCATCAATGCGAAGGGGGTGAAATTCTCTTGTTGCTGACTTTTTTACTTCAGCAGGTTTTTCGACAGCTTTGTCTTTACCCTTATCTTTTTTTCCTAAAAATCCGAAGAGACTCATTTGTAGATTGCCGTTTTGTCGTTATTGCAGTATCGGGAATATTAATTCACCTGAACACGCTCAAAGAACGTAAGAGCGTAGCATTTGTTTATTATTACGTAGAACGGCAGCAAAAGTAATGAAAAAGTCAAGAGACAGTTATACTTCTACCTATTTAGCTCATTATTGAATGCCTTGTAGCTTCAATCGCCAGTTAAAAGAAATGTGGTGAATACCCGCAGCTCGGTGTTGAGACGAATAAGCATAAGAAAAATTAAATCGTTTTAAATCCAGACCCGTTCCAAAAGAAAAACCAGCCATACCGCCTATGCCATTGATGTTCATTTCACTACGTGTTAGATGGTCGTAGCCGAACCTGATGCGCAATGCCTTTCCTAAACTTAACTCCCCGCCCAGACTGATATGGCGAAATAATTTATCAAAAGTGTAGTTTTTATCGGTATTCTCTTCTTCAATAAAATCAGCATTTTCATCCACCATGGCAGGATCATCATACCGAATGTCCCATTGGTGAAGGTGATGTGCCGTTGCGAAGAATCGAAACGGAAGATATTTTAAGCTTTTGCTAATACCCAGTCTCAGATCAAATGGCATATCAGCATCGCTTTCTAAGAAGTTTTTTAGCGGACTGCCTAAGTTGATGGCAGCAAGGGTAACGGAAAAATTGGTTTCAGGATTGAAATAGGCCACAGAAAGATCCGCTGCGATCGCACTGGCACTATAACTTTCTATAGAATGGCTTAAGAATTTGAGATTCGCGCCATATTGCAAACGCTTGTATTGACTGCCCGCACCAAGCACGAAGGCAAAACCACCCCCACTGAAAGTACCAGTAGAATTACCAGCAACATCATTTCCTTGGAATTGCCCATAGCTTAAATATTGTACCCCGCCTCCAATAGTGATCAGACTATCCAATATCGTATGCGCATAGCCTAGATAACCCTGTTGAATGCCGGATACATAGGGTGCGTGATTGATACTGATCTGGCTATTGATGGCTGGAGAGTAGGCCGATGGTGAGCGCAGAGCGTCCGCTACTTCCGCATCTTCTACTATTAAAGCGTAGCCCCCTAATGCACTGATTCTAGAAGAAGGATTCAGTAAAGCATATTGAAAGCTATTCTGCCCACCAGTTACCTGTGCGATAACGCTTTGATCTAAGCTGAATAGCAAACACAATGCACAGTAAATACATAGTTTCGGATAGCGGGCAATGGCCTTGAACATAGTTGATGCTGCTTGATGAATTGGAAATAGAAGTACATTTCGACAACAAGATAAATAGGATGCGCGAAAGGTTGCAACAAGCCCTTGTTTAGCTACTGCAAAAGGTCGTATATTCGACCCAATAAGCACATTTACGCTTTGTAATGTGCTTAGTAGGGCAAGGCTGATTTTTAGAAGATAGCTAATTGCTCGGCTTTATTGGTATTTATCTTCTCAATATGCGATCTTCAATTCGTTTATATAGCTTTCTGACCGCACTCTTTCTGGGGGTCTGTTTACTTTGTTTCCATACGCAATCAGTTGATGCTGCGGTTGATGAAGCGCAATTATCAAATAGCTTCACAGATGATCAAGGCGCGGCCTGGAGATTCGTGGATGATAGCATGGGCAAACGTTTCCGCTATCAGAAAGACGGACAGCGAATTGCTGGGCGATATGAAGTAAAAGGCGATTCCCTGCTCTTGGATTATGTGAACCCGCTACCCATGGATACCCAGATCATAAAAAGGGAAACCGTGGACACGATCATGATCGTTGGGGATGACTTCGAACCACCTAAAATCATAAGAAATACACTTATAGATACCGTTCTTACGCAAAAAGCACCTATTCCAACAGCTTTCAAGCTAAGCGGAGGAGCGGATAAGATGGAAATACGTGCAGGGAATGAAGCTATCTCGTTATCGGCTGTTCCTGTGAGTACAATGAGTAAAGTGACCAATAACCGCTTTTTTAGAGGTATATTAGGTATCTGTTTTCTCTTGTTTTTCTGCTACCTACTCAGTAATAACCGCTCTGCGATAGACTGGCGTTTGGTTGCCGCTGGTTTAGGTCTACAGATCGTCTTTGCCTTCGCGATCCTCTATGTGCCACCGGTCGAAATGTTCTTTGAATTCATCTCTGGCTTTTTTGTAGCCATTTTAAGGTATACCGAGGCAGGTTCACAGTTTCTCTTCGGAAATCTGGTCACCTTGAGCGCTCCCAATAAGCTACATCTTCGCTTTTCAAGTACTGCCTACCATTGTTTTCTTCTCGGCACTATCTTCTGTTTTGTACTACTACGGTATTCTGCAAAAGGTGGTTTTCGGCTTAGCGAAAGTCATGAGTTCTATCATGTGTTTAAGTGGTGCGGAAAGCCTTGCCGCCGCCGCCAATGTATTTATCGGACAAACTGAAGCACCATTGGTGATCAAACCCTATCTCGACAAAATGAGTAAGTCAGAGATCATGTGTTTGATGACAGGCGGAATGGCCACCATCGCAGGTGGAGTTTTTGCTGCTTATATCGGTTTCTTGGGCGGAGGAGACGAAGCCCAGCAACTCCTTTTCGCCAAACATTTACTGTCCGCTTCCATCATGTCCGCTCCAGCGGCGATCGTTGCTGCCAAGATCCTATACCCCGAAACCAGAAAAGATATTGATCAAGTTATAACCGTTACTCAAGAAGACGTGGGTAGTAATGTATTGGACGCGATCTCAAGAGGCACAACAGATGGCTTGAAATTAGCGGTCAACGTAGCAGCCATGTTATTGGTATTCTTAGCCTTTGTCGCCATGATCAATGGCTTCTTATTCGATCTGATCGGATCCAATACCGGCTTGAACGCCTACATCAAAGACTTTACAGATGGTCGCTACGAAGGCTTACAACTACAGATGATCTTAGGCTATCTATTTGCTCCTGTTGCTTGGCTGATCGGTGTGCCCTTTGAAGATGTTTTATCCATCGGCCAACTTTTAGGCGAGAAAACCATTCTTAATGAGTTCGTTGCCTACGCCAGCATGGGTAGTATGAAAACAAGCGGGGTGCTCATGAACGAAAAATCCTTGATCATTGCTACCTATGCGCTATGCGGTTTCGCCAACTTAGGATCCATCGGTATCCAATTAGGAGGTATTGGTGCCATCGCGCCCAACCAAAGACAAACCCTTGCGGAACTTGGTGTGAAAGCCTTGATCGGAGGTACGGTAGCCGCTTTCTTCACCGCCGTGATCGCAGGCATGCTTTATGGTTTGTGGTGATCAACACGAATGCAATGCGATATTCAAATTAAACAACGCTAAAATATAAGATATGAAACCTTACGTAATGAATTTTGTAACGGGCTTAGTGCTCGTTTCTTTAGGTACTTGGGGCTGGTTAGATAGTGGCTCCAATACTGCATTGATACCCGTCGTATTCGGTCTGATTTTTTTCTTGGCCGGACCCATGTTCAAAGCAGGCAATAAAGTCGTTGTCCACGTGGTTGTCCTGTTGACCTTACTGGTTTTAGGCGCATTGGTAAAACCATTCATGAGCGCGATGGGTCGCGAAGATACACTGGCAATGGTCCGCGTAGGTGGTATGCTCCTTACCTGTTTGATCGCCATGATCGTCTACGTGAAAAGCTTTATCGACGCTCGTAAAGCAGCATAGTTAATTAGGTCATCATTTTGCATATAATTGGCATATTGAATGTGCTAATGTGCTGATTTTTTAATGTGCTAATGCTTTTTTATTTGGGCGCATGCCCACAATGAAAGCCTGCGCAAGCAGGTAAAACGCTGATCGGTACGCAGCACGAAAGTCTCGAGTCTCATGTCTCGGGTCTAAGAAAGCGCAAGCTTTCATTGCGGTCACCGGGCTATCCGTTCCAATTCCCCGGCTGTCTGCTGCTTCGCCGGCAGGCTTAAAAATGGCTACCTCTGGGCCGCCTTTTTAAGCCGCCGCTCAGGGCGCATCCAGCCGGCTCATTTCCACTCCTATCCCTTGCGCGGGAACGGGAAGTGATTTGCTATCGTTCAATAGTTTTTTGTAATAATGCGTCTATCCGTTACGGAAGAAAATTATCTCAAAGCCATTTATCAGCTCAACGAACAAGCTGAGCAAGAGAGCTATGCCAGTACCAATGCCATCGCGCACCAGATGAATATCGCGGCGGCATCTGTTACGGTCATGCTAAAGCAGCTCGCAAAGAAAAAACTGGTAGAGTATCAACCCTATAAAGGAGGGCGCTTGAGCGATATAGGCAGTGCCCATGCGATCCAACTGATCCGTAAACACCGATTATGGGAGGTGTTCCTCCTACAAAAGCTGCACTTCAAATGGGATGAGGTGCACGATATTGCCGAGCAGTTGGAGCACATCCAATCCAATGAGCTGACCAATAGGTTGGATGTATTCTTAGGGCATCCCAAATTCGACCCTCATGGTGATCCTATTCCAGATAGTGAGGGGAAACTCCCATTGCAAGACAGTCTTTCTTTAATGGAGCTGCCTAAAAACGTATCTGCTGAAGTAGTAGGTGTGAATGAACACACCCCAGCCTTGTTGCACTATTTGGATCAAATAAAAATCAATATTGGGGTAGGCTTAAAAGTGCTTCGTCAGTTTGATTATGACGGCAGTTTAGAGGTGAGTATTTCAGATAATGCGCCCATTATGCTGTCTGAAAAAGTTTGTAAAGAAATCATCGTAAAGTTGCAATAGCCTTGCTCTCGGATTCATCACAACATATAAACGATCAGAATCACCATCAGCATGGTACTGACGACTTAGCTCATTCTTCCGATGCTATAGCTGATCCTGTAGCATCAACACAGAAAAAGAATGAGAAAGTCAAATCCAGTTGGCGCGAATGGCTTGAGGCTGCGTTCTTGGCTATTATCGTGGTATCTGTAGTGCGCTTTCTATTGTTCAATATGTACACCATACCCACCTCTTCCATGGAGGGAAGCCTTTTGGTGGGGGATCTGGTCATGGTGAATAAACTGGCCTACGGGGCGCGTATGCCGATCACCCCACTACACTTTCCGCTCACACACGACATCATGCCTTTCACGGATGATACGCCTTCTTACTACAGTGGTTGGCAAATGAAATACCGCCGTTTACCCGGCTACAGCAAGCCGAAAAGTGGGGATATAGTCGTGTTCAATTACCCCATGGCAGAAGATATACCGGTTGATCGTAGACCTTTTTTCGTGAAGCGACTATTGGGTACGCCTAAGGATACGATTCAGATCGTGAATAGGCGACTATTAGTCAATGGTGATTTGACGAAAGATCCCGCTACGCTCAGATACAATTACTTTGTTCAAACCAATGGAGAAAACATTAGTCCGAACACCCGCGAAAAACTGGGTATAACAGAGTGGGCGCGCATAAAAGATACCATGAGAACCAGAGTAGGAGAGGTGTACCGTTATGCGCTTAGCAGCACACAGTTAGAAACTGTAAAGCGTTTAGAAAACGTGATACGGGTAGATACGATCATTCGCCCCAAAGGGACTTATGGGGGTGTTTTTCCTCAAAACCAAACAGAATACAGGTGGAATGTGGATCAATTTGGCCCACTACAAGTGCCCTCAAAAGGAGATTCTGTACGATTGAGCGATTACAATATTGATATTTATAGAAGGATCATTACCGTATATGAAGGCAAGGAGCTAACTGTAGAGAACGGACAATTTAAAATAAATGGGGAAGCTACTGAGTACTACACTTTTGAGCTGAATTATTATTTCATGGCCGGAGACAATAGGCATAACTCGCAGGATTCCAGGCAGTGGGGTTTTGTGCCAGAAGACCATATCGTTGGTAAGGCGGTCATGCTTATGGGTTCTGTGGCCAATACCGCGAAACGCTCTGAAACCCGTCGCCGATCTTTCATTAGTCGCCTATTCTCAGGAGACGCGAGATTTAGATGGGATAGACTTTTTAAGTGGATAGAATAAGGAGATAATTATTTGGCGTAACTATTAAAGAAACCAGACCACCGTAGGCTGATCACACCAAGCAGTGCTTCTCTGAAAATTTTCATGCTCATTTTACTCTGTCCGAATTCGCGATCTACAAAAACGATGGGCACTTCTTTTATTCGGTAGCCCAATTGCCAAGCGGCAAACTTCATTTCAATTTGAAAAGCATAGCCTACGAAACGGATTTTTTCCAAATCAATGGCATTCAGTACCTCTTTGCTGTAGCAGACAAAACCCGCAGTCGTATCTTTTATGGGCATCCAAGTGACCATGCGTACATAAATAGAGGCATATTTGGAGAGCAGGATGCGGTCTTTCGGCCAGTTTTTCACACCACCACCTTCTACATACCTAGAGCCTACAGATACATCAAATCCTTCTTGTGCACAAGCGTGATATAGTTCAGGTAGCTTCTCTGGAGGGTGGGAGAGGTCGGCATCCATTTCTATGACATAGTCATAGCCTTTGTTCATCGCCCATTTGAAGCCGTGTATATAGGCGGTACCTAAGCCCAATTTCCCAGCTCGTTCTTCCAAGAATAATTTACCCTCGTAATCACTGGCCATTAATTCGCGAACTTTATCAGCGGTTCCATCAGGTGAGCCGTCGTCAATGACGAGAACGTGGAAAGCTTTGGGCAGCTCGTATACACGTGCTAATACCCGCTCGATATTCTCGATCTCGTTATAGGTAGGTATGAGTACTAGGACGTCTGACACAGGAAATGATATAAAGAGTGAATCTAATAATGAATACAAAAACAAGAAAACCCCAAATTTAAAACAGTCGTCCGCTATTGTTGCGGAAGGTCATATTGAGTTTTATTTGACGCAATTTTTGCTTCGTGTCCAATAAAAAGTCGCTTTTCATGATCCAGTCATAATAGCCGGGGTTGTCTTGAAGTACTTTTTCAACTGCTTGTCCCTTATACTTGCCAAAGTTGAATTTCACCACTCCCTTGTCCATTACCATTCTTCGGCCGGAATCAACCGGAGGGTTTTCCTCTTTAGTGAACTCATAGAGCGCGTCAATATTGCCTTCAAGACGACCTTCGTACTTTTTTAGTTGCCCCAAGAGCACTTCATAAGTTGCTCTAACATCAGCTTCCGCACTATGGGCGTTAACTAAGTCTTTACCACAGTAGAATTTATAAGCAGCGGTTAATGTACGACTTTCCATGCGCTGAAAGATCTTGAACACATCAACGAACTTTCTTTCCTCGCTGTAGATGTCCATATTCAGGCGCAGCAGTTCCTCTTGTAGCAAGGGGACATCGAAATAGTTAGAGTTGTAGCCACCAATGTCACAGCCCTCCATGAAAGCCATTACATCTGTCGCGATGACAGTAAAGGTAGGCGCGTCTTTTACATCTTCATCCGTGATGCCATGAATTTCTGAAACCTGTTTTGGAATGGGTATGGTGGGGTTAACCAGCCAAGTTTTCACCTCTTCGCTACCATCAGGCTGTATCTTCATGATGCAGATCTCAACAATGCGGTCTTTGGCCAGATTGATTCCGGTACTTTCCAAATCAAAAATGACCAATGGGCGTTGAAGTTGTAACATAGGCTTTTTAACGGATTTGTTTGTAGTAATGTTGGACGTAGCAGTCGCGAATTTAGTTATATCTGTAAGATCTAAGCCACCAAAGTTACCCGAACTCATTAATAGTAGAACACAATTGGTGAAATCTTTACCGTAAAGGTGGTTTTTGAAGGCATCAGCATCGGAAAATACGTTTAATCGATCGTCGCCGAATGCGGTTTTAACTGTAGAGGCTGATAAAGGCTCGGCTCTTTTCAAAGCCAATGTTTCAGCATTGTAAAATACGGTAGCCTCATCAGCCGGGTTTAAGGAACTGGCATATTGGGGTAGGAAGTTGGCTTGAAGGCTACTATAAGTATGCAATTCGAAGCAACAGATCAATTTTTTATCTGGAAAATGATCCCTGACCGCTTGAACGCTTGCCTTGACTTTAGAAGGCGCATGCGCGAAATCTTTTATGACCACAGCACCATTGTCTCCATTACCAATGGTTTGTAAACGTCTTGCCGCCCCTTCAAAATCGTGCATCGCTTTTAAAAACTGCGCTTTAGATATGCCTAGAGTTTCTCCTACAGCCATGGCCCCGGCCAAATTGCTCATATTATGCCTACCGAAAATCTTTGTCGGATAGGCTTCGCCTCCATAATGGACCGTCCACCCACCAACTGTTTTATCATACACGGGTAAGCGATAAGGGATCATACGCAGCCCGTATTGTTGTCTGGAAAGGCGTACTACCTCTGGATCATCCGCATTGAAAACCAGTGTGCCGCCTTTTTCTATGGTCTTACAGAAAATGTCGAATTGGTCGTAGTAATTGTCATAGCTCGGGAATACATTCACATGATCCCATGCGATGCCACTGATAAATGCGATATGGGGTTTATAGAAGTGGAACTTAGGTCGAGGTTCAAGTGGAGAGGAGAGGTATTCGTCTCCTTCTATGATCATGAGCTCAGCTTCGGGTGTTAGCTTAACAGATTGTTTGAAGCCCTTTAGTTTCGCACCTACTAATATATCGGTGTCTCTTCCCTTCTTTTTCAGTACGTGCAGTAGCATGCTGGTAATGGTGGTTTTGCCATGACTGCCACCTATTACGACTCTTTGTTTATCTATCGCATGTTGATGAATGTATTCCGGGAAGGACTTGATCGGAATTTGAAGTTGTTGTGCGGCCGCTAATTCCGGATTGTCATTTTTAGCATGCATGCCTAGAATGACAGCATCAATAGCTGAGCTGATCTTTTCGGGGAACCAGCCTTCTGCATCGGGAAGTAGTCCGTGCGCATTAAGATTGGATCTGGCAGGGTCAAAGATTTTGTCATCAGAGCCGCTGACTTGATGTCCCTTTTTATGTAAAGCGATAGCCAATTGGTGCATGACACTACCACCAATGGCGATGAAATGGATCCTCATGAATTAGTTTTAAATCAGCCCTTTTCTGAAGGGTGAAAATAGGGCGAATATTTGACTTGCTCTCCTATGCGGTCAAACTCACCAAGCCGATTTGAATTAGTCCGATAATGAAGCCGAGTACCGCACCTACTAATTCAATGAAGCGGAATTCTTTTTCGATGATGGACATCAGTAATCGCTCAAGTTTGACAGAGGAGAAATTGGCTACTTTTTCATAGACGATCTGCTCCACATCAAGGCTGTTTTCCATTTTGGCGAGGAAGGTGTCGATGGCATCTGGCATGGCCGATTCAATTTCGGCAATGGCGTTGGCTTTGAACTTGTTTTTGATGGAATCTGTGACGAATAAGGCTAAAGTGGGGTATTGCACCGGGAATTTGTGCGCCATGAACTCATCCATTTTCAGCTCAATGATCTTAATCACTTCAGACATATTCCCTTCGTCTTGGAACTTGCCGCTGATCTCTTTGAAAGAAATGAGTTCACTGGCGACCAGAACCCCTAGGCGTTCGGCTATGGTTTTTTGTCGCTTAGGAAAAATACCATGTAGCACGACCGGGCCGATTTTGACGGGCGTTCTGGGGTGAAATAGCATTTTCACGGCTAAGAAGTTGGTGAACCAACCGATGAGTGCTGCTATGAATGGAAGGGTGTATATCATATTTTAATGTGCTGATGTGCTAATGCACCGAATTTGAAAATTTGATAATGAGTTAATTTGAAAATGATCAATAGTGGTTTCACAAACTTTTACAAGTACTAATTTGAGTTTCTTGTCTCGTAGTGGTGAACCGATGTGTCTGCATGTAATTAAAGCGATTATATTCAAGTACAAAAGATTGTTCGAGATAAACACTTTCAGCATCTGTTTCCATTTTCAAATTCTCAAATTGCCTCATTTGCAAATTGATCTTGCGCAAGGGATAGCAGTGGTAATGAGCCGCCTAAATGCGCCCTGAGGAGCGGCTTAAAAAAGCGACCTTGGAAGCTCTTTTTAAGCCTGCGCCGAAGCAGCAGGTAGGGGGTGAATTTTAACGGATAGCCCGACCACGCAGTGAAGGCTTGCGCCTTTTTTAGACCCGAGACCTGAGATTCGAGACATGAGATGTCGTTCAGTGTGTCGAGCTTTGCTATTGCTTGCGCAAGCTTTTATTGCGTGGATGCGCCCTAAATATAGGTCTAGTTCACAAATAGATTAACAATTTGACGGGCTATGCGGTTCCCTGTCACGGTTTGGGGTAATACCCAAAGGTGGGGGAATGATTTTTTAACGATCTTTGCATTCACGTGCATCACCCCTTTTAACCCGGACTGCGAAATGTATAAGATCTTTGTGAACAATATACCTGTTTATTTGACAGATGAGGAGCCGAGAGGTATGATGAACACCTGTAAAAAAGACTTGCAGGTTGGATATAGAACTCCAAAAGATCTAGTGGATTTGGTCAAGTACATATATAAGACGGAGGATCTTGAAAAGGTGCATGTTATACATGAGGATGTGCAGCAGTTGTTCAGTGATTTTGCTGCTTCATATGAATTGATCGACGCGGCTGGTGGCATGGTGATCAACGATCATGATGAGGTGTTAATGATTTATAGGATGGGGCGTTGGGATTTGCCAAAGGGCAAAGTAGAGCTTGGCGAAAGTATTGAGGAGGCTGCGATCAGAGAAGTAGAAGAGGAAACGGGTGTTTTTGATCTATCTTTGGTTCGTCCGATAGGTATGGGTTTTATGGGTGGGCATGTGACCCATCACACTTATGTTACCCCCAAGAGGCGCAAGCGGATTTTAAAGACGACCTATTGGTATGAGATGCGGGTAGCTGGCAGACCGGAAGGGGAGCCACAGTTGGCCGAAGGCATTACGAAGGTGGAATGGGTAAGCAGGGATAAGGTGGCGGAGCTTTTTGCTAATACTTATGGCTCTATCATTGATGTTTTGTGCGCGGGGAATGGGATTGAGGTGTGATGAGATGAGATGCTTGAAATTTCGCCACATTAGAACTTAATTATACGCTTGCTGTTAGCTTCTTAGTGTATATTTGTGTTTGTAAGCGATACGCTTACTTTTGTCTGAGTAATTAATGATTTTTTGAACCTGTTCTTAACTGATAATTTAAAGTTATGGCTGTTACTGGTAGAGCAAAGAGAAAAACCACAACAAGAAAGAAGAAACCTACTTTTTCTAAAGAGACTTATTTAGAGTGGTATGAGTTGATGTTGTTGTTGCGCCGTTTCGAGGAAAAGGCAGGGCAATTGTATGGGCAGCAAAAGATAAGAGGCTTTTGTCATTTATACATAGGTCAAGAGGCTGTTGCTGCTGGATTGATTTCAGCGATCAGACAGGACGATCCGATCATTACGGCTTATCGCGACCATGGTTTGGCCATAGCCAAGGGGATTAGTCCGAATGCCTGTATGGCGGAATTATACGGTAAGGCAACAGGTTGTGCCAAGGGTAAAGGTGGTTCTATGCACTTTTTCTCTAAAGAACATAATTTTTACGGTGGTCATGGTATAGTAGGTGCTCAAATTCCTTTGGGGGCTGGTATGGCGATGGCGGATAAGTATTTGGGTAAAGACAGAGTGAGCATATGTATGTTCGGTGATGGTGCTGCCAGACAGGGCGCGCTTCACGAGACCTTCAATATGGCCATGACTTGGCAGTTGCCTGTTGTTTTCATTTGTGAGAATAATATGTATGCTATGGGTACGTCTGTTGAGCGTACCAGTAATGTGAAGGACATCTATAAATTGGGCTTAGGTTATGAAATGCCTTGTTTCCCGGTTGATGGTATGGATCCGGAAGCGGTTTATGCGGCGGTGCACCAAGCAGCGGAACATGCACGTGCGGGCAATGGTCCGACTTTCTTAGAGATCAAGACCTACCGCTATAAGGGGCACTCTATGTCGGATCCGGCGAAGTATAGAACAAAAGAGGAATTGAATGCCTATAAAGGGAATGACCCTATTGTTAAAGTAAAAGGCATATTGTTAGACAAGGGTTATGCGACGGATGAGGACATCAAAGCGATCAATGCGAAAGTGAAACAGCGAGTAGCGGATAGCATCAAGTTCGCTGAAGAATCGCCTTGGCCAAACGATGATGAGATCTACAAGGATGTTTATGTAACACCGAATTATCCGTTCATTAAAGACTGATCACTTATTGAACTAGTGATTTTTCAATGCGCTGCTAAGAAAATTGGCTTCTTAGCAGCGCATTTTTCATTCATCCTTAAGTTTTCGATTAAAATTTACCTTGAGAGTAGTATTGGTGTCTGAAAAATAGTGAAAATGTATGAGGAAATATTAACTTTGCGTTCGCTTTAAAAATACATGCGAAGATGGCTAAGAAAAAGA
>JAHDGT010000011.1:0-3632 GCA_020631675.1 Bacteroidota bacterium | reverse complement strand
AATATTAACTTTGCGTTCGCTTTAAAAATACATGCGAAGATGGCTAAGAAAAAGACACCAAAACCGCAAAGAGAGTACCAACAGGAGGTACAAACTATATTAGATCAGGAGATCGATCTGCAGGAACAGTATTCCAAAGCCGAAACTTTTGTTACGAATAACCGCGGCGTGATTTTAGGACTTGTAGGATTGGTCGGTCTTCTATTAGCGGCTATTTTCTTCTTTAGAAGTGTTTACATACCTGGTCAGAATGATGAGGCTAGCGCTGCTATGTTCCAAGCGGAGAAATATTTCGCACAAGATTCTTTCAAGTTAGCCTTGAATGGTGACGGCACAGCTGATGGCTTCTTAGATATCATTGATAGTTACAGTGGAATGACTGATGCGGCTAATTTGGCTCAATATTATGCTGGTGTTAGTTATCTGAACTTAGGTCAATTTGAAGATGCTTTAAGTCATTTAGGTAACTTCAGTAGTAATGACGAAGTGGTCAGCTCTATGGCTTTAGGTGCTATGGGTGATGCTCATATGGAGTTAGGTAATAATGATCAAGGAATCAATTACTATAAGAAAGCTGCCCGTAACAGTGCTAATGGCTATACTGCGCCAATGTTTTTCATGAAGGCAGGAGCTGCTTTAGAGAAAGCTGGTAATTTTTCTGATGCTGCGAGTATGTATAAAGAGATCGTAGATAACTACTCTAAAGACGAGTATGTTTCTAATGGTGTTATTCGCAATGCTGAAAAGTATTTATCACGAGCAGAGTCTAGAAAGTAACTGAATACTTAAAGATTTTAAACTACTTTTATTTAAAGCCAGAAATGATCATAGACTCATTTCTGGCTTTTTTTGTAAAATTCACGCCATGGCAAGTGCACTCAAAAACCTATCAGAACACGATCCTTCTCAAGTTCCTTCGGCAGCAGGTATGCGTATTGGTATTGTGGTATCTGAGTACAATGAAAAAATCACTTTTGCTTTACGGGATGGCTGCATAGAAACTTTAAAAAAATATGGTGTTGCGGAGGAAGATTTGAGGATTTGGTATGTGCCGGGTGCTTATGAGTTACCCTTTGGCGCAAAAAAAATGCACGATCATTCCATCAGCAAATCAACCCCATGGAATAATGAACAGCTTCATGCGGTTATTAGTATTGGTTGTGTGATCACAGGGGAGACGAAGCATGATGACTATATCAATCAAGCTGTCGCACAAGGTATCATGCAATTGAATATGGAGCGTAATATTCCTTTCGTATTTGGTTTGTTGACTCCTCGGAATATGGAACAGGCTTTAGATCGTGCCGGTGGTAAACATGGGAATAAAGGAGTGGAGGTTGCTCTGGCGGCGATTAAAATGATCGCTTTAGCGAAATAGTTTATATACGAACTGTTTCATGAAAAAGAGATAATAAGTAGTGCTTAAAAGCTTGAATGCTGCTTCTTTTCTCTTATATTGTGTATTGTTCCCTTTCTCTTACCGGAAGTGGGCTTTTGTCCAATGAGTTTGATTTGAATGAATCAAGGCCACTTCTATGATTTAGCTACTTGCAGAGTTTTTTGGTTTCTCAGGCTTTGTTTCGAGGCTATAGCTTACTATTGAATTTTTGGTTTCTACAAATTCAACTTGCATGAATTTCATTTCTGATTTTTCGCGCTGGTGTGCTTTGTTGTGCTTCTTTTTGTACGGTACAGCTTTAACTGCACAGAGTCAAGCTCCTGATATGGTCTGGGGAAGAACATATGGAGAGTCTGGACAGGAAAATATGGCCAAAAGCGTGATTCCTTTAAAAGATGGTTTTGTTATAGCTGGCTTGACTCGTGCTCATGGTGCGGGTATGGAGGATATGTGGATGATACGGACGGATGAAGAAGGAGAGTTACTTTGGGAAAAAACCTATGGAGGCGCATCAACTGATATTGCGAATGACGTTATCCAAACGAAAGATGGCGGTTTCATGCTTGTCGGATTTACTCGTTCTAAAGGCGCGGGAAGAAGCGATATGTGGGTGATAAAAACACTATCAGATGGTACACCTGAATGGGAGCGTACCTATGGTAGTATTCTTGCTGATGAAGCCTATAAAGTTTTAGAAACTGATGATGGTGGTTATTTAGTTGCCGGATTGCATATTGAACCTGTTAGTGAAGTAGAGGAAGAAAACAAAGGAACGCATCAACAACGGATCTGGGTGATGAAACTGAACAAGTCTGGTGAGATGTTATGGGGAGAGATTTTCTGGAACAAAGATCACAATGTGGTCTATGATATGATTGAAACGAAGAATGGAGGTTTTGCCATAGCGGGCAGTACTTTGTTAGATAATAATATGGTGGATGCTTGGCTGATTAATATTAATGATCAAGGCCAAAAAGTTTGGGAGGAACATTTTGGAGGGGTACGTTGGGATGCTGCCCATGCCATTACTCAGACCAGTGATGGTGGTTTTGTACTTGGAGGAACAACCTTTTCTAATGGTTTACGTGGCGATGTTTGGGTGATCAGAACCAATGCGGAGGGGAAACTACAATGGCAAAAGTACTTAGGAGGTAAAGAGCATGAATCAGTTGAAGCTATATATGCTAATGAAGAAGATAATTCTGTTACTGCATTAGTGAATATTGCCTCGCTTCGTTCAGGAAGTGATATATGGATGCTGCTGGGTATTGATGCTAAGGGTGAGTTTACATGGAGTAAAATTTTAGGCGATGCATTTTTGCACAAAGCGAATGGTTTTACTTTAGCTAAAGATGGCAGTATTGCTGTCATTGGCAATACTTTTGATCCGCGCCCTTGTGAAGGGGAGCGACAGACCAAGGCGTATATGGTAAAACTTTCTAATTAAAAAGCACTTTGTTTACTCTCAAAGCTGCATGCCAATTCTTATAACATCTGAATATACGCCTCTGGCTGTTACACTAGCTCCCGCTCCTGCCCCCTGTACTACTATAGGCTGATCCCCGTATCCTTTAGTGTAAATCGCGAAAATAGCATCTGCGTTTTTTACTTGAATGAGAGGGTTAGATTGATCTACAATTTGAAGGGCAACTTGTAATTTTCTTTTTTGTGTATCAAGTTTGCCTACATACCTTAATGCTTGCTGATTTGATAAAGCATCTTTGATTTGCTTAAAATGGGTGTTGATTTCAGTTGAAGCAGCCGTAAAAGACTTATAATCGTCGAGAGCTCGCAGTGATTTTGGGATTAAGTTTTCTACTTCAATCTCATGATACTCGGCGTGTATACCAATTTCCCTTGCTAAGATGAGCAGTTTACGTGCCACATCCATTCCGCTTAGATCATCTCTAGGATCGGGCTCTGTTAAGCCCTTCTCTTTGGCTTCAGATAAAATATCAGTGAAAGACCGATTTGTAGTGGAAAACGTATTAAAAACATAGCTTAAGGAACCGCTAAAAACACCTTCTATTTTAGTGATTTGATCAGAGGATTGATGTAAGTGTTTTAAAGTGTCTATAATTGGTAAGCCTGCCCCAACATTAGTTTCATAGTAAAAGTAGCGGCGATTGTTTTTTAAACTTGAGCGTAGGCGATTATAGAAATCGTATGACATAGAATTAGCTTTTTTATTTGCTAAATCCTTATATTTTTTACAATCAGGATTATACTACAA
>JAHDGT010000441.1 GCA_020631675.1 Bacteroidota bacterium | reverse complement strand
GACTGGATATTTTCAACTGCATTATGGAAGAAGAAAGCCTAGCAGACAACCCCTTTACACTCAACCCCATTCCCTCCCGCCACGGTACACGCGCCAACTTCCAAAAGAAGATCAACAACATCGACCATCCCGATAATATCGCTTTGGCGAAGGAGCTTCGAGCGGTGATCGACGAGTATCCCGACCGCTTTCTGATCGGCGAGGCAGTTGGCAGTTTGGAATCCACAAAAAACTTATTGGGCGACCCACAAAAACAGGACGGACTGAATCTGGTCTTCCAATTTGATATGATCTTCTTCGATTTCAAAGCAGATTTTTTCAGGCAGATGATCCAGACATTCGAGCAGCATTTCCAAGCCCCTTTAATGCCTACGATCGTATTCGGCAATCACGACAATTACCGATCTATGCGCAGGATCAAGGACGATATGAACAAGGCAAAACTGCTCACCCTATTCCAAATGACGGCCCGTGGGGTTCCTGTGGTTTATTATGGCGAAGAAATCGGCATGACCAATACGAGCATCCCGAAGAAAGATGCTTTAGACCCTATTTCAAGAGTATTCAAAAACCTACCGCAATTCATTAGAAACCTCATACCCATACCCGTGAATCGCGATGAATGCAGAACCCCCATGCAGTGGAATGATCAGAAAAACGCAGGCTTCAGTACAAACGATGCTACTCCTTGGCTCCCTATTGAAAATCATCAAGCCCGCAATGTGGAAACCCAGCTTGCCGATGAGCAATCGCTCTTACATGTTTACAAAGATGTACTAGCTTTGCGCAATGCGCACCAAGCATTCCGCAAAGGGAAAATAGAGCTAATACCCGCATCATCCCTTCCTAAAAATGTATTGGGCTATATCCGAACTTATGAACAAGAGCAGTACTACATCTTCATTAACTATAACGAAAAAGCAAAGCAATTATCGCTCAAAGCATTGGAAAAAGCGAGTTCTATTTATAGGATAAATACAACTGATCGTTTGAAAGGAAATCGACTTGAACTTTCAGCCTTAGGGGGCATGGTGCTGAAAGTGAAATGAAACCATTTCATCACTCCTTCAAAACAGAAAGCATAAACACTCTACCCTCCACATCTTCTACTTTTACAAAGTAGTAAGCATTGGGCAAAGTACTTAAATCGACCTCATTAATACCTGTATCTACTTGATGCACCAACTGCCCATATACATTCAAAACAGTTAGCCTTTCTATGGCTTTATCTGAACGAACAAATAAACGATCAGCAGTAGGGTTAGGGTAGATTCTCGGAGCATTGGTTTTAATGATCTCAGCTGTAGCACTGATCACATCCGTTACAGGTGAATCTTCTTCATTTATGATTTCAGGTGCTACGAAATGAGCGATCACCGCGCTTTCCCCTTCTGCGCTTGAGCTACCCCATTCGGGCACATTCGCAGTGGGCATATTCTCGCCTGTACCATCGTGTTTGCCTACTACAAGAATGCCTTGCTCTGTTTTGAACACATTGTACAGATTCACATTATAGGGTGGCTCTGTGGCAAGCGTATCCCATACCCCTCTAATGATGCTACTGTACTGTGGTACGCTGAAGTCTGCATTGTACTGCCGCACAAAGGAAGACCAAGCAGAATAGCCTTCATAATAAGGATTCGGCATGCTCAAATAAGCATTGGAAGTGGTCATAGGTCGCCTTGCCAAACCTATCACCAACACAGAACCATCAGTCGTTACCTTTAGGGTGTTTTGTACCATTCGAGTGGTGTTCAAGGTCATCCAAGCATCATTGGGGTTCGGCCAGCCATTGATCAAAGGGTTGGGATGCGGATCGCCTATGCCTGTGGTGCTCTGCCCCATTTCTCCTAAGTAGGTGCTGTGCTGTAGATCTCCATTCTCCGTATCTAATTTACCCAGCCAGCTGATGTGTATGTTACCCGTGCTGCCAGTGAATTGATTTTGATAGCTGTATAGATCAGGATCGGCAGCTATGGTATTGCCTTCCCAAAGGTTTTCTACATTATTACCGTGGCAGCGGGCATTGACCACCAAGCTGCTATTCGGCAATGGCAGGGCATAGTCGATCGCTAAAGCGTCAATGTATTGATCGGGAGAGGAATTGTGGATGCTGCCATCACTGCGCACTTCGTGGTAGAGTCTGGACCACCACAGTAAAGCTCCCTCGCTGTCCATCTTCATCACAGCAGGTTCAAAATCAGGGTTACCATCCGGTAAAATGCTCTTGGCATTGAAGCCTACATACAATGCGCCACTCCTACGATCCACACAAACAGAAGAAGGTCCGTAAGTAGCTCCACCACCCGGACTGTATCCGGTATAGCCCGGACCATTCGTAGGCGCATCTCCAGCAGGATCACAAGGTCCATCGAACAGCACATCTAATGGCCATAGTCCTTGCTTTGTACCTCCGTTTCCATCTGGCTGCACCAACTCATAATCCGCTTGTGTCCAAGAGCGTAGATTGCAGCGCTGGTCTCTTTTAAAAACGATGCCGCTATAGTCGATGCTATCAATACCACCTACATAACTACTGGCAGGTGTACCTCTGAATTCACCACCCGCTACTTTCCAGTGGGTGCGCCAGTGATCTACTACATCCAGTGCTCCATTTACATCTAAGCGGTACATGGCAGACCAGCTCCAATCGTGTGAGTCGCCTCTAACGAAATACACTCGGCCTTCCGCGTCCACATCCCAGGGTTGGTACTTTTTAGGATAATCGTCTGCTGTGCATTTCACATTGCAAGTCCACTCGAAAGCCGTAGGTATGCCTCCTACAAAATTATTATTCAATTTGCCGATGAAGTAGCCGCCATCCTCACTGTCTTGGGTATTGCCGCTAATAAATAATTCCCCAGTTTCCGTTCTTGGGGCATTGGTGCTTTTTATAAAACGAATATCCTCCGCGGAACCTAGAGGCAGATGAATTACGTTCAGTATTTCTGATAGATCGGCTGTGGTATGCAGTAGAAAAGCATAGTGGTTCGTTCCTTGATCGTTAGCGATCATCTCCGTATTGCCCAATTCAATAAGGCTCACTTGATCAGACAACCACTCCATATCATCCGCAGCTCCGGCAATGAGGATCGTACCGTCAGATAGTTGTACGACATCATTGAACACCTCCTTACCCGCATTGCCCACATAGAACGCACTTTCTTGTGCTTGCGTATAGGCGGCAATAAACGATGGTACAAAAAGGCAAAGCGTCAGCAGCAAGTGTAGAGGTAAGAGTCTTGATGTAGGTTTCATATTTTGGAGGATATGGCTGTGATTTTTCTTGAAGTAATATCTCCCATTTAACAAGTCGGTTAAGTTCTTGTTCGCAATTATAGAATAGATTACCTTACCATATATGAACAATGCTACATCTACGACCTCCTTCCAAGAAAGTCAGAAATTCACCCAATGGTGGATCTGGCTATTGATCATCGGACTTACCCTCTTATTCGCTTATGGCTTGTATCAGCAGCTTTTTCTGAACCAGCCATTCGGCAACATTCCCCTGCCCGATATTGGCTTGCTTGTCTGTTTCTGTTTTATGCTGTTCCTCTCCATCTTCTTTTTTCTGATCAAGCTGCAAACCCGTATTGATGCCAATGGTGTGCAGATGCACTACTATCCATTTTCAAAAAAACAGTTCAACTGGTCAGACATAGCTAGTGCTGAAGTAGTAGATTATGGCTTTGTAGGGGGCTGGGGATTGCGATACAGTGTAAAGTACGGCACGGTCTACAACATCAGCGGCAAAAAGGGACTGGCCCTAGTCCTGAAAAACGGACAAAAAATATGCATTGGTACACAAAGGGAAGCAGAGATACAGGCAGTGATAGAAAATTATCAATTTTGATTCCCCTCGCGCGAAGGATAGGAGTGGAAATGAGCCGGCTAAGGAGCGCCCTGAGCGGCGGG
>JAHDGT010000440.1 GCA_020631675.1 Bacteroidota bacterium | reverse complement strand
TAAGACGCAAGACATAAGAATCGTGCCGTATACCGATTATTTTATTGCTGAATGCGCCAGTTTTTTATTGCGTGGATGCCTCCTCATAAGCCTAAAATTTCAAATCTCAAGATGAAAGAAGCACCTACTATATATTACAATTGCCGGATCACGACTTGTGACGATAGGCACCCGCAGGCGACGGCCATGTATGTGAAAGACGGACGTTTTGTTGAATTGGGCAGCTACGATGACTTGATAAAAAGCTACCCTTTGGCAGCTCTTGTTGATTTGAAAGGTGGGTACGTTTATCCTGGATTTTATGATGCACACTGCCATATGCTGCGCTATGCCGAGTGGAAGTCGCATTGCGATCTGTCAGGGGCGGAGAGCGTGGCGAGTTTGTTAGAGAAACTACAATCCTACCATGCTGCGAACAAGGAGGTGCAAGCCATCAGAGGCTATGCATGGGATGAGGGGAATTGGATTGAAAAACGCTATCCGCATAAGCGAGAGTTGGATGCTATTAGCACAGATAAGCCAATTTTATTAACAAGGGTGGATCTGCATTCTGCTATAGTGAATCAAGCCGCTTTGAATCTGGCAGGCTTTACAAAAGACAGTCAGATAGAAGGTGGTGTGATCGGAATAGATGAAGATGGGCAATTAAATGGCTTGGTGGTAGATGCGGCCATGTATGCTATTATTGATAAGTTGCCCGATTTGACCAAAGATCAAAAACGCCGTTCGATCATGGAGGCGGAACGAGATCTTTTAGCAGTAGGATTGACGAGCATAGGGGAGGCATGGATCTCTTTAGAGGAGGTGATGATGATAAAGGAGATGCAAGAAAAGGATAGCTTTTCCTTGAATTTATACGCCATGATCATTCCGGACGAAGCAGCCAAAAAATACTTTTTTGAACATGGTCCGCTACTAGAGGACAAATTGACAGCCCGCTGTTTTAAATACTTCGCTGATGGCGCTTTGGGTTCAAAAGGTGCTTGGCTATCAGCTCCTTATGAGGGTTCAATTGATGTGTTTGGTTTGCAGTTTCATCAAGATGATTTTTTATTGGCTGAAGCCAAAGACTTATATGAGCATGGATTTCAAATGGCGACCCATGCCATTGGGGATGCGGCGAATACACAAATACTAAGGGTGTACGGAGAGGTGCTTGGTGAGGGGAACGGTAAGCGATGGCGCATTGAGCATTGTCAGATCTTACAAGAAGAAGATGTACCGAAATTCGCTGCCTACAATATAACGCCCAGCATACAAGCCACGCATTGTACCAGTGATATGCGTTGGGTAGAACGTTTGATCGGTAAGGATAGATTAAAATATGCCTACGCTTGGAAAACGCTTTTGCAACAAAATGGTTTTGTAGCGGCAGGCAGTGATTTTCCGGTAGAAAGCATAGATCCTTTGAAAGGTTTTTATGCTGCAGTGAGTAGAAAAGACGAGCAAGGGTTTCCAGAAAATGGTTTTCAAATAGCGGATGCATTGACTAGAGAAGAAGCCTTGAAAGCCATGACCATCTGGGCAGCTTATGCGAATTTTGAAGCACATTTGAGAGGCAGTATCAGCAGCGGTAAACAAGCGGATTTTGTGGTGTTGGGTAAAGACATTCTTACTATAGCCGAAGCTGATATTTTAAAAGCAAAAGTACAGCAAACCTACATCGGAGGGAAGTTAATGTACCATAAGAGGAAATGAAAAAAGGCGTCGACTTATTCAGTCGACGCCTTTTAGGATTTAACAGGAATACCTTTCTATCTGAAACTGCTCTATTTCGTTACCACTAATTTAACAGTTCCGGTATAAGCGTTTTCTGCAGTTACGTTAACCATATACAAACCTGCTGGTAATGCTTCTGTATTCAAAGGAATGCTCATGGTTCCTTCATCCATATGCCCGTTCCAAATTGTAGCGATTTGTTGGCCATTTGGTGCGAATAAACCTAAGCTGATTTTTCCAGCATAGGGCGCATTAATGAGAATAGTAGCTTCTCCATGAGATGGGTTTGGAGTGATCAGCATTTCATGCTGTGCCACTTTGCTTCTGCCACCAGGAACCGTTCTTGGTACCCAATACCAACCAGAAGTGCTTTCTCCCGCACAGTCAGTAACAGTAACGCTATACCATCCATTCACCAGATCGGTGATGTCTTGAGTAGTTTCAGCAAAACCGCCGGGACCCGTCCATGCATAGGTGTAATCGCCACAGGAAGTATCTCCACCAACTGGGGTAATATCAATAGCACCGCCGCCAAGGCCTAAGTTAGAGCCAGTGATCTCATAATCTTCAATGTCCAGAATAGCATTGGTTCCCGCACCTCCGGTACCATTGTTACAAAATACCAATTGATCAGCTGCTGCAGTACAAGCATTTGCATCTGTTACGGTAACACACCATTCGGCATCATCTGCATATAGCACTCTGATTTCTCCAGTACCATGCACCGCATGGCGAACATAACCTGTTTCTTCCCATTCATAGTCATAAGGTGGTGTGCCCCCTTCAATTTCGATACTATGAACATTGTAGTAGAATGGAGAGAAACCTCCCGAAGATCCTTCAATGACATTAGAAGTGCCACTTAAAGGTGAAGTGGTGAATGGTGCTGGCTTAGTGAATGGGTCGGCAGCGGAAATATCATGGCAGCCCAAAGCGATACTCGCTATATCCGCAAAAGGCGACCCGATCAGATCATAAGGTGCGTTAACGGCTGGATTGACAATTTGCTCATTGTGCGTATACATCAGATAATCACCAGCAGGTACATCTGATGTACTAAAAATACCAGAGGTGTTCACCGAAACAATATTTAAAGACGTTGCATCAACCACTACGAAGTAAGTTTCATAAGTGTTTAATGTTTGATCACCGCTAACAGAAGCGATAACATCATCATCCGGGCAATCCGCGACGGTAACTACTACACCCGCTTCGGCTGAGCAACAGCTTGGGTCTTCATTCAAGATCGCAGGAGTAGGATCACAGACTTCACAAGTCCCGTCAGCATTTCTCACGCAAACAGTGAAAACGCCGGCATCTAAAGTGTTATCGGTGGCAGCGGTCACCCAAGTGCTTCCTCCATCAAAGCTGTATTCGTACAGCCCCGTTCCTCCACCTGCTGTGATATTAATGCTACCATCTGCAGTAGCGCAACCCGTTGGGTCAGCAGTAGCCACACTCACTACAGAAGGAGCTGTAGGAGGTACTAAAGTCTGATCAACTCCATTGACCACACAGGTACCATCATCATTTCTAACAGCGATGTTGTAAGTGCCGGCCATCAAGCCAGTGACCGGATTGCTGTTGGTCCAAGTCGCACCACCATCAACACTGTACTCATAACTACCACTACCTGCTGAAACATTGAAATTGATGCTTCCATCTGCACTACTACAATCGGATGGATCAGCAGTTGTTACGACATCTATTATAGGTGCAACTGGGTCAGTAATGATCAAAGTTGATCCTGTTACGATACAAGTGCCATCCGCATTGCTGATCGCAACATCATAGGTGCCACCAGCCAAGCCAGTAAAGCTTCCAGAGGCATTCCAAGCACCTCCGCCATCAATGCTATATAAGTAAGCTCCCGTGCCTCCACTTGCTACGATCGTGATCGTTCCGTCCGTCAAACCACAGTCTGTTGGGTCACTTGCAGTTTCACTATCTAATACGGGTGCAATAGGTCCACCTATGGTCACCGCTGTTCCAGATACTTGACAAGTACCATCATCATTTCTTACATCAATGGTATAAGTACCTGCACTTAGACCAGTAATAGGATTAGCAGTAACCCAAGAGCCTCCACCATCAATACTGTATTCAAAACTACCAGTACCCGCACTTATTGTAAAGGTGATGCTTCCATCCGGACTACCACAATCTGTTACATCTGTTCCAATTGCATCATCAATAACAGGTGCGGTGGGTGCGGTTAGTACTTCAATGCTAA
>JAHDGT010000439.1 GCA_020631675.1 Bacteroidota bacterium | reverse complement strand
AAATGGTGTTCTTATAGAAGCTATCCGCACCTTGATAATCGAACCAGTTGAAGCGGCGCACTTTATACGGACAGTTATTCGCACAGTAACGTGTACCGATACAACGGTTATAGGCCATCTGATTTAGACCCTCGCTAGAGTGATTACTTGCACCTACCGGACAAACATTCTCACATGGAGCATTGTCACAGTGCTGGCACAGCATCGGCATGAAGGTTACATCAGGGTGCTCTAAGGCTTGAAGATATTCCGCACTCACATTCTCAGGACGCATATCATCTAATGTGTCCGGACGCAATGTTTTTGTTGAGGCTGAATAATAACGGTCAACACGCATCCAGTGCATTTCGTGCGCACGATGCACCTCATCCTGACCTACGATAGGAACATTGTTCTCTATATTACAAGCCGTCACACAAGCACTACAACCTGTGCAAGAAGTCAAGTCGATAGACATACCCCAGTGATGACCTTGGTACATCTGAGAGGCGTGACTACCATATGTTTCATCTTCACCATAAAGGGTGAAGAAGTGTAAAGCTTTATGCGCCTTAAATCGCTGTGTAGCGATATTACCCGCATGATTATCTTTATTATATTCTTTTTCGCTCGCCTCACGTACGATCGGACGTTCATCATCAATCGTGTGGTGAGTCTGCGTTCTCGCTAAACGATAGGAAGAACTTACTTTCTCTATCGTAGCACCATCAGCTGTATAAGCGAAAGTGTTTCCTTTAGTAGATACCCAACCAAAGGCATTCGCACCTACATTACAGTGCTGCGTTCCTGCGGCAGTACGTCCATATCCCAACGGAATAGCGATCGTACCACTTGGCTGACCTGGTTGGTAGATCAATGGCAATTCTAAAGTCTTGCCATTAACCGTCACCTTAACCACATCGTACTCTCTCAGATTCAACTCACGAGCTGTCAACTGTGACATAGCCACGAAGCTGTCCCAGCAAGTTTTAGAGATTGGATCAGGTGTTTCCTGCAAGAACGGATTGTTCGCATACTTACCATCTCCCATGTTGACGGTCTCGAACAAGACAACCTCCATGCCGCTCGACTTCGCAGCAGCTTTAACCGCTGAAGCAGCAGAAGCAGCGTTTATACCTTGACTTGTCGCTACAACGATCGCATCATGATCATGCGCGTGATCCGCATCTGAATGATCATGACCGTGATCGTGAGAGTCACCAGCATGATCATGCGCATGTGCATAATCAGTCGTAGCAGCTACTACAGGTGCAGCAGCACCATATACAGCAGCTTGTGCACTATTCTTCACTTTACCCAAGTGATTCATCTCGAAACCACCGTCGTGAAGTACAGTATCCCAGAAAGACTGGAAATCACCGATACCACTCTTGCCTTGTAGTGTCGACTTCCAGTTCGCACTTAAAAAGTCATAGAAACTACTATCGTTCCCAGACCACTTCAACAAGCTTTCTTGTCCTTGGCGTGTATCGAATAAAGGTGGAATAGTAGGCTGTGCTAAATAATAGTAGCCTTTACGTGGCTCCGCATCATTCCAAGACTCTAAGTAGTGCTGATCCGGACATTTAAACTGACATAAACTGCCTGTTTCGTCCAAACGGTCATTTAAGGAAACCGTTACACCCACTTTTTTCACACCCGCAGCGAATTTCGCCGCATCAGGGTAGCTATAAGCAGGATTCGTATTATATACTACTAAAGCACCAACCTTACCGCCATTCATATCGGCGACTAAACGATTCATAGCCGCATCATCAGCTCTGAAAGCTGTATAATTCTCATTTAAATCGATGGTATTGCCGTAATTGCCTAAAGCATCGTTTATAGCATTCACCACCTCTTGAACATTGGCATCATTAGAACCGCTAACCACCAAAGAGCGACCTCTCGCCTTTTTCAAGTCGGCAGCAGCTTTCTTAATACCATCCGCTACATAGCTGTCGGCAACTTTAGTGTTTCCACCACCCTTGATCGCATCTAATAAAGCAACCGCCACTAAGCCCATTTGAGAAGGCTTAACAGAAAAACGCTTATCCGCATTCGCACCCGTAGTAGACATATACGGCTCGAACTGGTAATGGCGCGATAGCTTCGCTTTCTTTGCACCCACCTTACGGTTCGCCGAGTAATCTTTAGTAAACTCTACCGGAGATACCCAAGTACCTAAGAAATCGGCAGCTAAACTGACGATCACATCCGCTTTTTTGAAGTTGTAACCTGGTACAACGCGCTTGCCGAAGCTCTTTTCGTTCGCTGTTAAAATACCAGCTTTAGAGATAGGCTCGTATACCACATGATCCGCACCGAATTTCGCTTTAAAAGCATCAATTGCTTTTAAAGTAGTCGGACTCATGATCGGACCAGATAATAAAACCGTTCTGCCACGAGCAGCAGCTAACTTGCTGCCTACTTGCTTGTCAATATCTGACCAGTTTGATTTTTTATCTCCAATGTAAGGACCCTGTAGGCGAGCACCATCGTATAAACTCACAACAGATGCTTGCGCACGAGAAGAAGTAGCTCCTTGAGTCAAAGCCGATGATGGGTTACCCTCGATTTTGATGGGGCGACCTTCACGGGTTTTAACCAATACATTACCAAAATCGGCACCATTAATAAAGGTAGAAGCGAAATAAGTCGCTATACCCGGAGTAATGGTCTCAGGCTTGATAACGTAAGGGATGGCCTTCTTGACAGGAATCTCACAACTCGCCGCGATAGTGGCCGCACCTAAACTGAAACCCAACATTTTAAGGAAATCTCTACGAGAACCCTTGGTTTCTGATGCAACATTTTTAATCTCGCTAACGATAGGAAGATCATCGCTGAACTCTTTGTTCTTGCGACGAACGAATTCCGAATCATTGTTCAACTCCTCGTAACCTTTCCAATACGCTGTTTGATGAAGCTTTTCCATGTATCAGGATCTACTTTTTTTCTGTTTAGACCGTATGGCTTTTAACTTGCTAAACGGTCATTTTCCCTTTTAGGAGAAAATCAGATTATATAGAGAAGGTGGTAATCAAGCCACCGATCTTCTTCTTATTAAAAAACTATCTGCTCGTTCTTATTAGTAGTGGCACTTCTGACACTCTAAACCACCAATATCTTCAACCGTAACTTTCTTGATCGTACCGTCTTTTAGTCCTTGGTGATATTCTTCGTAATGCTGATAGTAGTCGTTATTCTTGAACTGTACTTCTGTATCACGGTGACAGTTCACACACCATCCCATACCTAAGGAAGAATGCTGGCGCATCACCTCCATCTCCTCAACAGGACCGTGGCATGTCTGGCATTGTAAACCACCCGCCTTAACGTGCTGTGCGTGATTGAAATACACGTGATCCGGTAAGTTGTGGATACGTACCCATTCAATAGGCTTCTGCTCCTTACCCTCCACATATTTCTGCTCTTCCGGATCCCATCCTACAGATTCATAGATCTTAGCGATCTCTTCTTTACCGTAAGTCGGACCTTCCTGAATCGCTTTGTGACAGTTCATACAAATGTTAGCCGAAGGAATCACAGCCGATTTACCCTTCGCAGCACCACTGTGGCAGTACTGACAAGGTATCTTCTGCGTACCTGCGTGTAACTCATGCGAGAACTTGATCGGCTGCGTAGGTGCATAACCTTGCTGGCGACCTAAACGCTGTGCGCCGTCGATCATGCCGTATGCCACGAAAATCATTAGTAATAAGGAAAGTGCAGCTAAAATCTTCTTACTGAACAACCAAGAGAAGAAACCCTCTTTAATAGGGTTCAATAAACCAGCGCGTTCGCGCATTATTGTGTTCAAGTTAGAAGTAACCCCTCTTAATAAGTAGGCGATGAAGAACAATAAGCCCAAAATCACCATAAAGAAGATGCCTATGGGTCCATTATTTCTTGGGACATCGTCACCATCTTTTGAAACTGTTTTATCACAAGCCCCCGGAGAAGCCGTTTCCGCAGCGATATA
>JAHDGT010000438.1 GCA_020631675.1 Bacteroidota bacterium | reverse complement strand
TCAAATTCTCAAATTGACTCATTTTCAAATTGTGTTGTGCGAGGGATAGGAGTGGAAATGAGGGGGCTAAGGAGCGCACTGAGCGGCGGCATAAAAAGGCGGCCCAGAGGTAGCCATTTTTATGCCTGCCAGCGAAGCAGCGAACAGCGCCCGAATTGCAACGGATAGCCCGGTGACCTGCCGCAGGCGGGCACGCACCCTAATGCAATCACAATCACTCCGGAAAATACTCATAACAGCCAATATCCGGATTCGCATCTCTACTTAAACCTAGTATATCCGTATTCGTAGAGATGAACTGGGGGTCTTCGATCTGACTATTAGGCAGCGCATTATCAACTAAAACCGAACCTTCTATTGGTCGGTAATCGCGATCACCATAGGCAGCTACAAAGGTATTGTTGAACAAAGGATTGAAGTGGTTGCCCGACTCAAAATAATCTAAACTGCTGTCTTTTGTTCTGATGCAGCAATTGGTGAATTGCACATCGAAAGATTCGTTTTCCAAGAACTCATAGCCCTCTGCTTGGGCGAGGTCGTAAATATTGAGTTCTTCTTCTTCGCTACCCACGATCACGCAATTGTAGAAGTGCGCTTTTAAATTTGGATTGTAGAGTGGGGGAGCCATACTTGGATCGGCAGCAGTATAATCAGCTATGCTATTCGCTGTTGCTACAATGGATGCCTTGTGGTAAAAGCCGTCAAAGTTAGTGAAGGTGCAGTGGTTGAATACGTAAGAACCCCCTGCCAGTAATTGTACATTATTATCTGAGCCACAATCTAAGAGTTGTAGATTGGTAGCGGTAATGCCCGCATCCACTCCGCGCAAACCCGTTACTGCCGAGTGACTGATCCGTGTGTTCTCAATGGCAAGGGTAGGTGGCAAGCCATTAAAATTGACCCAGCCGGCCCAGATGCCGTAGGTGCTGTTCTTAATGTCAGCTCCTTTAATGATGTTATCTCTACTGCCGCGATCAAAATAAAAGCCGAACCACTGTCCCGGACTTTCTTCATACCACTCTTCTAAACGGGTACCTTGAAAAGTGACCCTTTCAGTGGTGTCTGTGCCACCCATTACTTCTAAAGTGCCTGTTACTACGAATTGAGCGCCATTGTGCATATAAATATCCACACCAGGCTCAATGGTAAGCGTTTTCAAAGAATCAACGATCACCCCGCCATATACCACATAAGGCAGGTCATTGGTCCAGGTCGTGTCTTGAGTACTGCCAATGATATAGCCGTTGCTGGTGCCCGGGCCAAAGAAGTGTGCATTTTGCCCCCAAGCCGCTAGTTTCACTTGTTGGATATTGCCATTGGTCTCAAAAAACACAGAATCTTCGACTACAAAAGGCAATTGATCCGCATTGGGGTCAATAGTTACTTCTACGAATACATACAGACTGTCGTCTGTCCAGACCGACACATCCTCTGCTTCTGTAACGGCACTACCGTCCACATTAATGCGAAAAGCGGAATTTTCTCCGCCCGCTAACCAAATGCGATCCACATTAAGGTCGCGATCATTTTCATTAAAAGCTAAGAAGTACTCCGTTGTAGAACCCATAGTAACGAATACGGTATCGAAATGTAGGGTATCATCACTAAAAGTCAAACGATCGCTTGGATCCGTGCTCACACTATCGGGTGTACATCTGGATAAAAGTGCTAGAATTATAACCGCTAAACAAACGGATAAATATTTATAGGACATGTGTTTCTGTATTCATTTGCTGTGCTGCATATAAAGACGCAATTACCCTCAGATAGGTTGCGATGAAAACGCAGTACTAGAACACCCAAAGATAAGGGCATATTGTGAAAGGCTGTTGTCTGCTATTGGTTAATAATGATTTTTAGGCCGCATGCCCGCCTGCGGCAGGTCACCGGGCTATCCATTCCAATTCCCTGTCTGTCTGCTGCTTCGCTGGCAGGCTTAAAAATGGCTACCTCCGGGCCGCCTTTTTATGCCGCCGCTCAGGGCGCATCCAACCAGCTCATTTCCACTCCTATCCCTTGCGGAGAACATTGTTAAAACAGTCATGTGTAAGACAGTTGGTTTTTTGATTGATAATACAAGACACTTCGTTATTAATGCAATATGAAAAGTGTTTGTTAACTATTTGTAATGTTTTGTTATACAGTAATTTATGTAAATTATAATTTTATAATTTATACATAATTGGTTTTGAGGGATTTTTTTTGAGTTTTATGGCTTTTGAAATTTTGAATTAAAATCAGCTTTTCCTTACATTTAGTTAAACTTTCTAACCTCATGTTGAAAATCTTGGCTTTTTATCGATGAATTGTCACTATTGTGTATTCACTTTTGATAAAAAAACACCATTATTTTCAATCACAAATTCACTCCTAATGAAAAACAATTTATTTCTTGTTTTGCTCTTGTGTTTTGTAGGGCTGTCTGTACAGGCACAATCCTCAAACGCATTAGCACTCAAAGAGCGCATCAAAGCAATTGATGTGGAGCTTTTAGACCTGAAGAAAAATTCTGAAGGTAAAATGGATGCCATCAAATCAGAGATGGAAAATCTACAGTTCGAGCGTGCTGAGTTGATGGCTGCTTATAAGAAGCAGACTTCATCTTATAATGTTGAATTACCTGGTTTTGCCCCGAGTGGTAATGCCAAGTTGGACGCGGAAAACTACGCCAAAGCTAAAAAGGCATTGTACCAGACTGATGTAGCTGAATACGAACGAGTATTTAACACCAAAGTAAATACTAAAAGTATTTATGAGGAAAAAGATGGTTTGCTGTGGCTTTCTAAGAAAGACTACGAAGAACTACCTGAAGAACGCAGAATTCACATTGATTCTTATCCGGATAAGTATCGTGTAAAGAACTGCGATTAATGCTCTGTAATAACGAACTTAAAAATACTACAATGAAAAATATATACCGTTTTTCCTTGGTCTGCTGTATGCTTGTTATAGCTCAGTTGGCTTATGCTCAATGCGCATTCAATAATACCAGCTATCTTACATTTGATGTATCTACTTATGCAGAAGGCGGTACTTGGGTTTCTGCCTGTACGTTTGCGGGTGAATACAATACCTTGACGAATGTTCAGGCAGGTACCGTAATTCTCATTAGTACCTGTAATGAGTTAGATTATGATACTGAGATTACTGTTTTCTTGTCAACAGCAACAGGAGCTTCCGTTGCCTACAATAATGATTTCTGTGGACCTCAATCCGAAATATCTTTTACCGCTCCCAGTACAGGTGATTATTATGTCCAAATCAATCAATTCCCTTGTGATGTTAATACTACTTGTACAACAGTTGATTACACTTTAGTCTCTTTGCCAGCTGCTGGTGGTGATTGTGGTGCTACTTTCACTGATTCAGGAGGTGCTGGAGGTTTTTATCAAAACAACGAATTAGAGACTTACACATTTTGCCCTAGTGACCCAACTACGGAGGTTATCGAAGTGGGATTTACTTTCTTTGACATAGAAACTAATTGGGACTTTCTATTTGCATATGACGGTAATTCTGCCGCTTCTCCTGCTATTGGTACGTACACGGGTGTGGTTAGCCCTGGAACACTTACTTCAACAGACCCTAGTGGTTGCTTGACTTTTGTTTTTGATTCTGACGGCTCTGTTACGTTTCCAGGTTGGGAAGCAGCTGTTAACTGCGTTCCATTACCCGCTTGCGGTTCTACATTTGTTGATTCAGGCGGAACAGCAGGAGATTATGGAAATAATGAATTAACAGAATGGAATTTCTGTCCAAGTGACCCTACTACGGAATTAATTCAATTAGATTTCACTTTCTTTGATTTGGAGACGGGTTGGGATTTTATGTTCATTTATGATGGCAGTACATCCGCAGCACCACTTATTGGTTCTTTTGATGGGGCCAGTCCGGGTATCATTACCTCATCAGATGCTTCTGGTTGTCTAACTGTAGTTTTTGATTCAGATGGTTCTGTTACTAATCCAGGTTGGGAAGCGAAT
>JAHDGT010000437.1 GCA_020631675.1 Bacteroidota bacterium | reverse complement strand
TGGGCGGTGATCTGTATAGTAGGTTATTTTGTAACTGATAAATGGTCTTTTGCCGCATTAGGTGCCGCTGTAGGATGGGTACAAGGCGGTGTGCAAGCACTCTCCCGCTCTACTTACTCCAAATTATTACCGGACACCAAAGAACACGCTTCCTTTTTCAGTTTTTATGATGTGGCCGAGAAGTTAGCTACAGTAGGTGGCACATTGGTTTTCGGTTTGCTGATTCAGATCACGGGCAGCATGCGTTTGGCCTTGATCGCCTTGACCATCTTCTTTGTATTGGGCTTCATCTTCTTGAATGTATTATTGCGCATTCTACGCAAAGAAGAGCATGCACTTGGGGTATAAAAACAAAAAGCCCGCTGTTGCACTTTTGCAAAAGCGGGCTTCGTCAATCTAAGTTATGTTTCTTTCGTTCTTAGCTCCTATTTTTACTAAGCGGATCTTCTGATGTTCTTAGGCATTAAATCTTTGTTCACAAAAAACTCTCTGATCACCATCCCTTCGGAAGATCGCATTTTCCAGTAGTATCTACCAGATCCGAAATCTTCGGCGGGCAGCTTTAAGATATATTCTTCCGTTGCGGCTCCACTTGCCTTGAAGACGGTCTTGATCAACACATCTTCTTTATTATTCTCAATCGTTAATTTCAGATCTCCTTCGGCGGCATTCTTAACTTTAAAGCACAACTCCCCTTCTACATTCGTGCCATTGTCCGGGCATTCGATTTCCAAGGAACCCGCTCTAGCTTCCGCTAAAATCAAAGCATCATAATAAGCAACCGGAGCGAACAGATCAGATAAATCAGTATGGTAAGAACTATCTACCGCTTTTAGTGTCTCTTGGAAAGCAAGAAACTTACCATCTTGCAAAGTACGCTCAGCCATGCGCTCTAAAAAGCGCAGTTCCGCATTCTTGTGTTGGTCATTTCGATCCATCATAACTTAGGTCTAAACTGACTTATCTTACATAAGTCATTGAAAAAAACGTGAAACTTAGAAATTGGTTGCTTGGCATTTGAAAGAAGGAAGGAAATACAAATATCCATAATTATTTTAAAAACTTCTCAACATATTGTTGGAAGAATGGATATGCATTCCTAAGTTCTTCATAGTGTGGACTGGAAATTATCTTTTGGGCCACTTTTTTATTGCAATCATACATGCGTTTTCTAGAGGCCGAAACACTAATTCCCAGTACTTGAGCGATCTCTTCGTGATCTTTATCTTCCATAAAACGAAGCTGTGCCATTTCCAGGCACTTGTCAGAAGTATCAGCCGCGAAATCTAAGATCAATCGTTTTAACTCTGTTAAGAACATCGTCTCTTCTTGATCTTCCGCAGTAAGAGGGGCAACGTAACTACTTCCGTTCTCCCCCTCTTCAAACTCCTCGCTCAAAGCAACATGCTGTTGCATGCGCTTTTTGTACTTCAGCTTTTTAAGCCAGCTATTTCTACAAATGCTGTATATAAAAGAAGTGAACTTGCAATTCAGCTCAAAACCCTCTTTCAAACAACATTCATAAAACGCACTCAAACATTCCATCGCGAGCGTACGCGCGTCCTCTTCATTCCCTGAATTCCGAGACACATACTTATAAACCATAGGGTAGATCATGTCATAGCATTCATAGATCTGCTGCTGATCATTGCTCATAAACCCCTTGATAATGCGCTCATTCTTCGAACGTTCATTGTCGCTTAAAGGCTGTCGTCCGTCTGTAGATACCATTTCGTTACGCTTGCGTTACCATTTAATACATAAAATTTTCACCTCAAAGAATTTTATAGCATTGTCTCTTATTGAGGGACTCCATTTAAACCGATTATAAATTTAAATATTGTACACATACACTGTTTTATTGGGCTGCGTACCCGCAATAAAAGGGGGAGTTTTGTTGTCATGAGCTTAAATAGTTGGAGTTGTACAAGAGACATCATGATATAGGCCTCTACACAGAATATCCCCCCTTTTACTGCGGGCACCGGGCTATCCACTAAATTAAATGAGCTGCCTGTCGGTTCGTTGCCAGAGCTGGCGGTGGCTACCTCTGGGCCGCCCCGCCAGCTCGGCACTCACTCGCCATTCATCCCATTTAATACCGCTCCTATCCCTCGCAGAGACGACAGATAGTGCAATTTTCAATAAATAATAGCGGCTAAACCATTAGTGAATTGTTCACTAGCCTACAATTTAGGCTTTATCGTTAATATTTAAACAAATCACAGCTCCTGATTGTGTAAATTCGTAGCACTTAATAGCAAACAACCATATGAGATCTCATTTACTCCTATTTTTCTCTAGCCTCCTATTTGTAAGCTTCACACTACAAGCTCAAATCGTTATTAACGAATACAGTGGTGCGAATTACAACGATCAGACCGATAACTTCGGGGAATATGAAGATTGGATCGAGCTGTACAATGCTGGTCCTACAGATGTTGACCTCAGCGGTTATTTTCTATCCGACAAAATCGACGATCTGTATAAATACGAATTTCCTGCTGGTATAACAATAGAAGCAGGGGATCATCTACTCATCTGGGCATCAGATAATGATGTGTATGATGGTACGAACATCCACACCAATTTCAAAATCAACCAAACAAAGGATGATGAAGTACTTACCTTATCTTCTGATGTGGGGATCCTATTGGATCAGGTGACGGTAAGCCCCAATAAAACCAACCACAGTCATGCTAGAATGACAGACGGTGATGCTACTTGGGGGGTATTGACCAATCCTTCGCCTAATGCGACCAATACTGGTGTCAATTTCCCTTATGCCAGTACCCCTGTGCTTGATTTTGACGCGGGCTATTATGCTGGATCCGTAAGCGTAAGTGCGAGCACGCCGGACACCAATGTCGAAATTCGCTATACCACAAATGGTGATACACCGAATGCCAGCTCTACTTTATATAGTGGACCTATTAACATAACGGAAACCACCGTACTTCGTATCGCTGCCTTTCCGGACGATAGTGATATCTTGAACAGTTTCATTGAGACCAATACTTATTTCATAGATGCGACACATACCATTCCGATCATCAGCATCAGCGGTAATCAAGTGGACAATCTATTAGATGGTAATGATGGCATTGAACCCGTAGGTACTTTCGAGCTTTTTGGTGAAGATGGCATTTTGAGAGATGAGGCAATGGGAGAATACAATGAACATGGGAATGACTCCTGGGCCTACCCGCAAAGAGGGATTGATTACATCACTCGTGATCAATTCGGTTATAATGACGAGATCAGTGATCAGATCTTCCAAGATTCGGATCGGTCAGATTTCCAACGATTGATGCTAAAAGCCGGGGCGAGCGATAATTACCCTTTTGAAGGTGGCGGGGCGCACATTCGGGATGCCTACATTCAAACCCTATCCGCGAAAGCAGACATGGAGTTGGATGAACGTACCTATGAACCTTGCGTATTGTATTGTAATGGAGAATATTGGGGAGTTTATGAGATCAGAGAAAAAGTAGATGATCACGATTACACCAAATACTACTACGATCAAGGCAGAAATGACATCGACTTCATCAAAACATGGGGCGGCACTTGGGAAGAGTATGGCAGTAGAGATGATTGGGATGACCTCCACGATTTCATTACAAGCAACGATATGACCATCGCTGCTAACTACGACTATGTACAAGAAGAATTAGAGATCATGAGTTTGGTGGATTACATCATTCTCAATTCTCAAGCGGTATGTATGGACTGGCTGAACTGGAATACCGCTTGGTGGAGAGGAAATGACCCTGATGGTGGTGCACAAAAGTGGCGTTATGCCCTTTGGGATCTGGACGCCATCTTTGGTCATTATGTGAATTTCACCAGCATACCTGATACCAGTCCTACCGCGGACCCTTGTGATACGGAAGATCTTTATTTGGGTGCCGATTTTGAAGGGCATACCGAGCTGATCGCTAATCTGATGGAAAATGAGAACTTCCGCCAGACTTATGTAAGTC
>JAHDGT010000436.1 GCA_020631675.1 Bacteroidota bacterium | reverse complement strand
CTTTTTCTACTAAGGAGGCCTGTTCTTCCTGTTCTTCCTGTTCTTCCTGTTCTTCAGTCTCTATATTCGTTGAAATACTTGCGTCTTGCAACTCAATATCCGACTCATTTTGCTCTTCAACTATTGCTCCGTCTATCTGCGATTTTAACTGTTCAATTGCTTGCGGTTCTTCCGCTTCAACAGGCTGTGTAAGTTCCTCCTCCTCTTCATCTTCTGCTTCTACGAATATATAAGTTGAAGATGCGGCCGACACCCTGCTAATGACGGTCGTATGTTCCGCGTCTCGATCTTTTACCTTTTGCGTTGCCGCCATTTTACTGGCCAGCTCGTCGATCAAAGGGTCAATACCCGTTTGCCAAAAACGATCTAGTCGGAATTGGTCATAGGTATGTGTAGCCAGATCCCTGACCTCTAAAATATCTTCATTAGGCACCTCTGGTCGATTCCCCTGAAAATAGAGGGCGCACAATTGCTTAAAACGACTATAAGCTTGTAAATAAGCTTGATACGCTTTGAGTTGCTCGTACAATTTGGCGAAATGCTTCATAGCAGCTCGCTTCTGTACTTTCAGCCATGCGTAACGCTCATTGAGCATATCGATCACCTCCGTGGTCAATGTGCCATCTTCTCTCACCTCTTCGAAAAGCTGATTCGCGATCTGCAATTCCTTTTCAATGAATGATATGTCGATCGAGCGTTTACGCATCTATAGCAAAACTAATTACAATTTCATTAATGAGGTAGTCCAAGCACTTACTTAAACTCACAACTAAAGGCTATAATCCCTTAGCCTCCCTAATAAAGCGCAAAGCCCGTTCATCACTCCAATAAATACCGTTTTTCGCTTTAGGCGTATAAAAAGCCACATGCCCTCCCGTCTTGGGCATCTCCAAATACACTTTCTTATGATCCGCGCATTGCCTTATCGGATAAGTGGATTTAGGAAAAAAGGGATCACTTTTCGGGTTCACGATCAAGGTAGGAATATGGATCTTCTTAATGAATCGATCCGACCTACACTGCTGGTAGTAGTCTTCCGCATCTCTGAAATTGTGTATCGGAGCCGTTACCACATCATCAAAACTTCTTAGGTCGGTCACTCTTTCTAAATCAGCCACGCTGATCGGATAATCAGGTATCGTTCTGCGTTTCACATGCACCTTAGCCACCAAACTCTTCAAAAAACGATTAGAGTAAAAGCGATTAAAGCCCTTAGAAATATTCACACAAGCCGCACTCAAGTCACAAGGCGCGCAAAAAGTCGCCGCCGCCTTGATCTGTTTAGGCGTATACACCTCTTCCTCACCCAAATACTTCAAGGTAAGGTTCGCCCCCATACTGTAGCCGATCAAATAGATCTCTTCATACTGATCCTTCTTTACCACATGCCTCATCAGCGTGCGCATATCATGCGTAGAACCACTGTGGTAAGAATAGGCTTTTCGGTTCGGCACGCCACTACAACCTCTGAAATTCCAAGCCAACACATCAAAACCATCGCGATTGCCCGCCTTGGTCATGCCCTTTATATAAATCGACTCGCTACTCCCCTCCAGACCATGAGATAGAATCAGTAAACGACTACTATCTACTCTCGACCAATCCAGATCCAGAAAATCACCATCAGGCGTTTCAATACGTTCCCGCTTATAGCGCACACCGCGCACGATCCGGCGCATATGCGTAAAGATGGTCTCCACATTCCCATTCCGCATCCATTTCGGTGCTTGATAAGTCGATTTTATGATCGGCATAATCTAAATAACTACTAGCAGATATAGAGGTAGTTTAAAGTTGTTTTATTGCCGCGCCCGCCCTGCTAAAAGCGCGACCCTCTTTAGGTACATCAAAATCTTTTCCAGCTTTTAGCAGGGCGGGCCGGGCTATCCGTTAAATTCGGCAAGCCCAAAGGCTTTTCGCTGGCAGGGCTGGCGGTGGCTACCTCTGGGCCGCCCCGCCAGCCCGCCGCTCAATAGCCTTTGGGCTCACCTCATACCACTGCTATCCCTCGCGGATCCCAAAAGTGAAAACAAGCCTGCTTGATATCAATACCCTTGTCGAACAATTAAATGCTAATTTCGTTCTTTTTTTCGGCAAGTATTTTTTCCTATATGTACCAATCCAAAAGAACAAAAGGCACCATCTCCGCCGGACATCAGCTTACGAGTGAAGCCGGACTGCAAATGTACCTCTTAGGAGGCAATGCCTTTGATGCTGCACTAGCGGCCATGCTGGCTTCTTGTGTGGCAGAGCCTTGTACCACCTCAGCTGGCGGCGGTGGCTTCATGCTCACCCATGATAAAAATGGAGAAAGCTTGTTGCACGATTTCTTTTCACAAACACCCCGTAATAAGCGGCAGGGCAAGCTCGACTTCTACCCTGTTGCATTGCAATTAGGTGCGACCACTCAAGAATTCCACATCGGCATGGCCTCCGCGGCCGTACCGGGCTTCATTAGAGGTTGGTGGAACATTTACCAGCGTTATGCGAGTCTTCCAGTCAAAGAGCTGATTCAACCCGCAGTAAAGCTGGCCAAAGAAGGTGTTGTACTGACCACCTACCAGCGTTCGGTCATTGATATGTTAGCCCCTATAATGACCCGCTCAGCAACAGGAAGAGACATATACCAAAATAAAGAAAACGGTGATTTAATATGCCCGGGCAGCACCTATTACATGCCTCAATTCGCTGATGCCTTAGCATTACTATCCAGCGAAGGAGACCGTCCCTTCTACGAAGGAGAAATAGCCCGTAGCATTGTAAAAGCCAGTGAAGAAATGGGCGGGCACCTCCAAATGGAAGATTTCTTACAGTATAAGTCCATAATCCGTCAAGCCTTGCAAGTCTCCTATGGCAAATACAAATTATTGACCAATCCTCCCCCATCAAGTGGTGGCGCTTTGATTTGCTTTTCATTGGCTTTATTAGCCAACTCCTCAATTGATGCCTCTACAGCAGATGTAGAATGGATTCCGTTGCTACTGTCAGCTATGAAAAACACCAATGATGCTCGAAAAAAACAATGGGACGGGCAGCAATATCAAGCAGGAATAGCGGAGCGTTTTTTATCTGAAGAAACTTTGAATAGCTATCGTCCGCTTAAGCGCGGCTGTACCACACACATCAGCACTTGGGATGAGAAGGGCAATGCTGTGGCCGTAACCACTTCTATGGGTGAAGGTTGTGGTTTCTTTATTCCAGGCACCCAGATCATACTCAATAATATGCTGGGAGAAGAAGACTTGCACCCTAATGGTTTTCACAGCTGGCCTTGCGATCAACGCCTATCCTCCATGATGTCTCCCAGCATGGTATTCGATGCCAAAGATCAATTGCGTTTAGTTACAGGATCAGGAGGAGCGAACCGGATCCGAACGGCTATTTTACAAGTGCTGATCCATTCTTTGCAAAGAGGAAAAAGTATAGCCGAAGCGGTGAACCACCCACGCTTACACTTTGAAAATGGGCAATTGTATGCAGAACCCGGTTTCAATGCCAAATGGCTATATGAGTTACCAGATGTTGAAGGCATCACACAATGGCAAGAGCTACATCACTTCTTTGGGGGTGCACATAGTATTTTTAAAAGTGAGAACGGGCAAATTCAAGGAGCTGGTGATGTACGTAGGGACGGTGTAGCACTATCTTCGTAGTCAACAAATCACTAATCCAGATAGTTTTCTTTATCTTGATGGCGAGGTAGTAAAAAAGTATTGAAGTAGCATAGCATGAAGTTTAGAGGTGCCCTTATAAAATCCGCATTGATCTTTGTTGCCATACTCTTACTGTGGCAAGGTTGCAAACGTTTGCCCCTTCCCAATATCGGTGGCTTTGGTCTTGACAAAATCTCTATGGGCAGCAAAAATAGTAGCACCCCTACAGCATTCATGAAAGACTACAGCAAGTTCATGGAGGATGTGGAGTTAGGCTATAAGCACTACAGTGAGGAAGATTGGCAGAAGTTCGATGTGAAAATGAACAACTTCGCCCACAAACAATACGGGCG
>JAHDGT010000435.1 GCA_020631675.1 Bacteroidota bacterium | reverse complement strand
TAGAGGCAGGAGATTATTTGTTGACGGCGAGCTTTTCTGATGTGAATGCTGGTACGGATGTCTTGGTAGAAAGAAGATCAGAAGTTCAAATATCACGCCTGGATGAAGGTCTGCGGTTTTCGGATGTGATGTTGATCGATGATTTCTCTAAGTCAAGCAATGAAAGCGTTTATCATAAACATGGCTATGAACTGGTACCTAATATCTTAGGGTATTATCCTGAACATAAAAGTAATCTGGCTTTTTACACAGAGTTGTATAACAGTCCGCAGGTATTGGGCGAAGAAGGCTTCGTTTTATTCTATGCGGTACACAAAAAAGGAGGAGATAAGATCGTTAATAAAATTCGTCGTTTTAAACGCCAGACACCACAAGCGGTAAATGTATTGCTCGCCAGTTTAGACATTAGTAATTTACCATCTGGTAATTACGATCTAGTGGTTCAACTGCGCAATAAAGAAAACGAACTCATAAGAGAACAGCGCAAAAGTTTCCAACGCAACAACAGATCAGTTTCAGAAGCGGCAACAGAAGTACACCAAGTGAATATCGCTAACACCTTCGCGGAAAGGCTGACTGATGAAGAAACCGAGTACTACATAGCTTCTTTGAAGCCCGTTGCGGATGTGAGCGAGGATCAATACATCGATAATTTAATTGGCAGTGGTAATACACATATGATGCGCCAGTTTCTATTCAACTTTATGTCTAAGGTGCGCCCCTCTTCTCCAGAAATGCTATTCGATGCCTATAAGTCGCAGGTGGATTTTGTAAAAGCGAACTACACCACCCCACTATACGAAGGTTTTGAAACGGATTTAGGAAGAGTTTATCTACAATACGGACCACCTAATGATCAGTTGATCAGAAATAGAGAGGCGGGTGCTTTGCCCTATCAGGTATGGCAATATTATGAATTAAAACCCAATGCTTTATTCAAAGCTAAATTCGAAGGTTCGTCAGCTGCGAACGGGCAACGCAATGTACAGTTCGTATTTTATAACCCCAGCTTATCTGTCAATGAATTCGTACTGCTTCACAGTGATGCCATCGGTGAAGTGAAAGACAATAAATGGAAACAAGAAATCTTCGAATCCTTCCGCGCACAACATGAAGAAGGAGATTTTAACAACAACAGCATTAAAAACACTTATGGCACTCGGATCAATGACCTGGATCAAAATTTAAATTTCAAAGGAGTAGATTGACCTCGGTGATTTATTGTCATTGCTGCTGCCTCTACCTCTGCCTCTGCCCATATTTTTTAATAGCATATAAAAAGCCAAAGGCCTCGCCCCCTTCTTTTTTATTGCTTCTATGATGAATGCGGTGCGCTCTGATCAATCGGTTTATATAGCTGTTTGTAAAGCGCATATGCCATTTTGCTCTACGGTGAATGATCACATCATGCAAGAAAAAATAAAGTATACCGTATAGGGTTATTCCAATGCCCACCCACAAACTCCAATGCCCACTTTCCCAGTTCAAAGCAACAAGCACAATAGCAGGGATAGCATAGATCAAAGAAACCAGATCATTCCATTCAAAAAGCCCTTTCCTGGGGCTATGATGACTCACATGCAAAAACCAAAGGGGGCCGTGCAATAAGTATTTATGCATCCACCAAGCAAAGCATTCCATCAAAACCACTGTGCTCAAAATGATGACGATCGGTATCAAATAACTCATTTTTCTTTTTTTATGGGCGCATACCCGCAATTAAAGCCTGCGCAAGCAAAGGCTAAGAGAATCGGTGTACAACACGAAAGTTTCAAGTCTCACGTCTCGAGTCTCATGCCTAAAAGCGCAAGCTTTAACAGCGTGTACCGGGCTATCCGTTAAAATTCAGCCCCTGCCTGCTGCTGTTTGGCAGGCGTACAAAGAGCTTCGCGAGGTCGCTTTCGTACGCCGCCAAACAGGGCGCATTCAGTGGCTTCATTACCACTCCTATCCCTTGCGTGCTCAAAGGAGGAAATAACTTAACCTGCCTCGAATATTATTCAAAAGAACAACCGATAAGTTGGAAAATGGTTGAGGCACAAATAAAAAAAAGCGTTCGAGTCATAGACCCGAACGCTTTTGGTTTAGCATCAACTTTTAAAAATCAATGCACATGAATTATTAAACAATTACTGCTTCACAAAAGGAACAGCTTTCATTTCATTCGCATTAGAAATGCTGATGAAATAAGTACCTGCTACCAACTGTGCCGTATTAATACGGTATTGGTTGAAACCATTAACTGTAGTAATGTGCGCTTCGCTGATCAACTGACCATTCACGCTCATCACTTTAACTGTAGATTGACCAGCATTCGACTGGAAGTTCACAACAGTGAAGTTAGCCGCTGGCTGAGGTCCAACTTGTAGAATATTCAAGTTGTGCTCAGTGTCATTAACGGTTAAGTCCGTTCCGAATTTACCCGCTTCATCACCTGTGCTTCCTTGATCACCGGAACAATCGTCAGTTACACTGATCAATATCTCAACCGTCTGACAGTTACCAGTACCATCACAAGCAGTAAGAGAAAGTGTTTCCGAACCTACAAATAATGGTAATGCGGTGTATTCTACACAGCCAGGTGAATCATCGACCATGTCCAAGCTACAGTTGTAAGTGGTATTCGCTTCAATAATGAAGGCATCACTACCTAATTGACAGAACTCAGGGCAAATGATCATGGCTTGTACAGGCTCTGCGCAAAGATTCGTGATCTCGTCGCAATTACCTTCAACTGTAATGAATACAGTTGCTTCCGTACAATTTCCATTCTCATCACAAACCTGATAGGTGAAGCTGTCAGTACCCTCAAAGCCAGGGTCAGGAGTGTATGTGAAGACTCCGCCTACTAAGCTAACTGTACCATTTGCTGGTTGAGTGTATGTCGAGACATTTAATAGATCTCCATCAGGATCACTATCATTATTCAATACATTAATTGTGATTGCCCCACCACCAGTAGAAGTGGCATAATCATCATTAGCAATTGGAGCGGAATCACTACAATTACCTACTTGTATGCTTGCTTCAACTGTAGTGCAATCACCCGCATCATTACAAGCGGTGATCAACAATGTCTCTGTTCCTTCGAACATTGGAAGAGGTGTATAAGTAACACACTCATCGTCCATACTAATACCACAGTTCCAAGTAGAACTCACATCTGTGATCGCCCAACTTCCATCTAAGCAGAACTCAGGACAGATTACAACCGGAGTAAGAGGCTCTGTACACAAGTTGAAATCATTTTCACAAGGAACCGGAGCAGTCACACTAATGTTCAGAACAGCAGTATTACAAAGACCGCAATCATTACAAACTTGATAGGTTATCATATCCATGCCACTATAGTCCGCATCAGGTGTATAGTTAATATCAATACCGTTCGTGATTGTAGCGCTACCATTGCTTGGATCACTCACAATCGAAACAGTAACCTCATCACTACATACCGCACCATCATTATTCAATACACATGCATTGATGCCATCAAAGCCATCCATATCGTCTAAATCATATCCGTTGAATGTGTTGCCTTCCGGACTGATGTTCAACATATCATTAACCGTCATCGGCATTACACAACCAACATTGATGATGAATTGATTTGGCGTACAATTATCAGGTACATCAATCAAGCAAGTGTAGATAGTAATGGTATCCGATCCTTCAAATCCTGGGAATGGAATATAGTTCACACAGTCATCAGACACTTGTGCCATATTGCATTGGAACATGCTCTCTGTCATGTCCATATCAATGAATTCTCCATCCATTAAATCAACACACATTAGAGCAGAATCTGGATAAAGATCAATACAGATGTTTTCTATTCCCATTCCGTCCATTCCGGCACCGTCCATGCCAGCACCGTCAGTACCTGCACCGTCCATTCCTGAACCATCCATTCCAGCACCGTCCGTACCCGCACCGTCCATTCCTGAACCGTCCGTACCCGCACCGTCCATTCCTGAACCATCCGTTCCAGCACCATCAGTACCCGCAC
>JAHDGT010000434.1 GCA_020631675.1 Bacteroidota bacterium | reverse complement strand
AAACAGGAAAAAGCCTGTCTCTTTCTCGAGACAGGCTTTTTTTAATAGAGGCATCAGCATTAAGCTTCTCCCCTATCAATTTCTTTCTTTCGTTGCTTGAGTAACTTTGATACTTCTAAGGTGCTTCCTTCCAGATCTTCAGAAACGATCAATAGCACTCGCTTTTTTCCCTTGTATTTGAATAAGATCTTTTGTCCTACCACTAATCCTACCCCACTATTAGAGCGTGGAGACAAATTAGGGCGCATCACACCGGGTATGATCAATGGGATCGACTTAAGGCTGTTGTTCCGAAGAGTGAAATCCACATACGTATTTGTTGCTGTGGTTGTTTCTACGAGGGCCAACTCATTATTGATCGAAGTTGATATTGTAGTTGTACTTGTAAGCGACTGGGCTACCGTGGGTCCAGACATTAACAACATACAAAAACTGAAAACGAACAAGCTGCTGCTTGTAAAAAGAAAATGTTTCATAAGCAATGGTTTTTCAACACAACCGCCTATGAAACATTTCGTTCGTTTAGCTAACACTATTTAACGTAGGAAGTAAATTCCCATCTATCTTATCCTCTCTTTTATTCACGCCTCTATCTATACCATCTCAGGACGATCAGGTACAGAACGGGAATAATTCGTGAACTCACAGCCATACTGATTAGCAAAGAAATCATCCATCTCATCCGCCTTGAGTGGCATAGCAGTAATATGCTCTTGGATGGTCGCCTTATGATCCGTGAAGATATCAGAGATATGCACCCTGTAGGAAAGGTAGATGTGGTTTTCATAAACCCCTAACTTATAAGGGTGTAAAGGATCACTCAGCAAGTAAGTATACAACTTTTCTAAGCCCTCCTTTGGTAGATTGTTCAAGGGAGAGGTGATGTATAAGTAGTTGCGATTGTACACGAATATTCTGATCAAAGATGAGCCTTGGTGGAACTCCCAATAATCATAACCTGTTCGCGCTAAAATCGGATTCATATCCAATTTAGCGATCGCTTCTTCAACGAATAATGCAAAAGGAGAAGGTTCAGGTGTGTCGAACCATGCTGTATTTATGTCATTCCCGCAGTTGTGGCAATACTCCGTACGCTCGTATAGCAATGTACCACAAGAGCTGCACTTGATCGCATGTTTATCGGCTTCATTCGCCTTTAGCGCGGTCAATTCTTCCTCCAATACATCCAATGGTATAGCAAAACCCACATTGTCCGCATTCGTGAATTTGGCCGTGGTCACCCCGATCAAATTACCATCATTATTCACCACGGGTCCTCCACTATTACCAGGGTTTACAGCAGCATCTGTCTGAACATAATGACGCCCCTCCATGAGTTGTTTAGGATTGGACACAATTCCTTCTGTGATCGTGAATGGCATTCCGAATGGAAATCCTAATACATACACTTTATCCTGCTTGGACACCTCAGTAGAAAAATCAATGGGTAAACTAGGCGCATCCAATGGTTTTTCAGGGCGCAGAAAAGCAAGATCCGCCACTGGATTGATATATATCACCTTCGCTAAGTAACGATGGCGATTATGATCCTCTAAGGCAACGGCTCTATTTCCCGCGACAACATGATGATTGGTTATGATGATGTTCTCTGGCGCATGGTGAAAACCCGTACCGCTACCAGAAGAAGTATTGATCTTAAAAACCGCAGCTGTTAGCTGATCTTGTGAAATACTCATAGCTTTCCGTGAATATGATTAGAAAGTAGATGCCTTTTGAAAATAGTATTGAGAGCTAGTATGGTATAGCATGAAATGAAATCAATTCATTCATTACAAGCCTTCTATCGCTTCTAAAGCGCGTTTAAATACTGGATCCATCTGATGAACAAGTGGATAATAGCCCTCATTACGCCACATCTGACGCGCTAAATGCGCTTTGATCAAAATCTTTATATCAGATTCTTCTCTCAATAATAAACTACGATCGTAAAGATCGTTATCCAGTTCGGCTTTCAAAAAGTTTTGATACTTTTTGATCAAGCCACCATCAACTTTAAATGCCGTATTAAATTCGTCAAAGGATTTATACTGCTCGAAAGCAGCTCGATTATTACTAAAGTAATCGTAAACGAATTGAGGAATCAAACTTCGCGCTCTGATTAAAAAGGGCTCCATGCCCGTAGTGTCAATGGGAACGAAGACATCTGGCTCGATACCACCTCCACCATGCACTTCACGCTCTTTCAATAAAGTCTTGAAAATCAAAGAGTCCGGAGTCAATTTCTCCACCGTGCTGTCCTGCTCTCCTAACTCACCGTTCTCAAAACGTTCATTCAGTTCGTTACGATAGGCATCCCTCCCCTCTTCATAAGGCTTCTGTATACATCTGCCTGAAGGGGTATAATAGCGAGCGACCGTCAAGCGCAAAGCACCTCCATTATTCAAGTCATATTGTTCTTGTACCAAACCCTTGCCAAAAGACCGTCTTCCGATCACCATACCTCTGTCCCAATCTTGAACCGCACCGGAAACGATCTCACTAGCCGAAGCAGAACCTTCATCGATCAGCACCACTAATGGCTCTTCTTCAAAGGTGCCTCGCCTACGGGCTTTGTACTCGTTTTTATTATGGTGCGTCCCCTCTGTATATACGATCTGCCCCTTGCCGGCTATGAATTCATCAGCCATATTAACAGCCGCATTCAAATAGCCACCCGGGTTTTGACGAAGATCCAGTATGAGTTTCTTCATTCCTTGATCTCGCAAAGCATACATCGCATCCATGAACTCTTGGAAAGTGGTCGCACTAAAACGATTGATCTTGATATAGCCTGTTTCATCATCTACCATATAATTCACATCCAAGCTAACCAAAGGGATCTTATCTCTAACAATGGTGAAATCCAGCAATTCGTCTACGCCCTTACGGTAAATACTCACCTTCACTTCGGTTCCCTTCTCCCCTCGTAAACGAGATACCACATCTTTGTTCTGTAAACCGATTCCAGCGACTAAGGTATCTTCTATCTGCACGATCTTATCTCCGGCCATGATGCCCAGCTTCTCACTCGGACCACCAGAAATAGGCGATACTACAGTAATGGTATCTTTCACAATGAAAAACTCTACCCCGATCCCCTCGAAATTACCTTGTAGAGACTCATTCACCTCCTTGATCTCAGCCGGTGAAATATAATTGGAGTGGGGATCCAGATCCGTCAATGTATTCCGGATCGCGGTTTCCATTAATTCGTTCTTATCCACCTCGTCCACATAGCGGTGATCAATGAAATTCATCACCTGCTCCAATTCGTCGAAAGTAGTTCCAGCAACAGAACTCCCATTATTTACCCTAAGCTGCTCGCCGCGCAAATAATCCTTCAATATGAAACCAAAGTAGATGCCCATTAAAAGCACCAAAGCGAATAAAAAAGGTTGATACGCGTTCGCAGAGCGTGTTGATGACATAATTTATGAATGTGGCAATAGCAAACTAACTACTGCCCAATAAAGAAAAATAGTAACTACTTAGATTAGGGCTTTTGAGATGAAAAATCAAGCTTTTTGTTTTTAGACGAAGCTCTTCTTGAAAGGAATCGCAGCGCGCTTGCTTGAAAGAAAGCTGAAGTATAAGGGCAAAAAGATATTTTTCAGCCAAAATTGCCTGATCTAAACAGTTACAAAAAATGCAATATACCGAAATATTAACTTCCTTGCTTCTGTACCACAAAGAAACAAATTTCAGGGCGACTGGTTTTGTAAAATCACGAACTTTAACCTATAGGAACAAAGTCGTCGGCTGATATACTTCATTTTGTACAATTTGATAGTAACTTTGGAGTCTTGACCAAAATTAAACGAGAACACATGGCTTCTTTAAAGTATTTACTATACACCAGCCTATTATTCATTTGCTGTATCGGTTTCATCGCTTGTGGTGAAGAAGAAGACCCCGATGATCCAGATACCCCACCTGTAACAACAGAAGAGAACACCATCCAATTCATGATCAATGGTGGCTTATTCGAAACGCAGAAGTTCGTCAGCT
>JAHDGT010000433.1 GCA_020631675.1 Bacteroidota bacterium | reverse complement strand
CGCACTCACACGCCATTCAGCACCCCTAATACCACTCCTATCCCTTGCGCGCGAACGGAAAAGTTGGTTGCTGGCTCATACTTATTTTACAAGAATTGGCTCAGATTGGATAATTCTATTAGAGGCGTCCGAAATCTTTAATTGATATATACCTCTGGGGAAGTCTCTGACTGATAAAGTAAACGAATCTGAGCACTCTCCCTGAAGTAATTGTCGACCAGTTACATCGTTTAAAGTGTAGCTTAACTCAGCAGCCTTCTCATTCATATGATTCATTTTTAGCCGAACCATTATATCAGTATTAGCCGGATTCGGAAATACATCTATTTCCGCATAGGTATCGTTTATATCGTCGACATTAGTATCTATCGCAGTTAGAATATTGATTCCTTCATTAGTTGTTACGATCAAGCTACCGTCGTTTTTCAATGTCAATGTTCTGACAGTGTTTGAGAAGATGGGAGTTTCATCAGCTCCGAAATAAGTGATGTCTTCAGTATCTAAATCCAGCTTGTACAGACCAAATGTATAGCTTGCGGTAGAGGGGATATTAACGCGAAACCAAATGGCATTATCAAAATATTCTACCCCATAAATATAGTTTCCTTCTATGATCGTATTACTACTTGTATACTGATGAATTCCTTCATCATCCAGTCGATATAGACCAGAAGCAGAACCGAACCAAAGATCTCCACTTGGCGTTAGGGCGATCTGAGATACAGCACAATCAAAAGATGAGCATCCTAAATCATCTTCAACGTCATAATAATCAATAATACCACCATTGTACTTTACTAAACCTTCTTCTGCTCCCAACCATATATCGCCTTCTGGGGTTGCTTTGATCCAATTAGCAGTATACTCGTCTTCTTCCCAAATAGGTGATAAATCCGCTTTTTCAAAAGACGAACCATCATAAACGGAGAAACCATAAATACTTTGAGATATCCAGATGTTTCCTGTAACAGGATCTAATGTGGAAAATCCACACCAAACATTGTCAAGACCTTGAGTATGAAGAATAGGATCCCCATCAATCATTTCAATAATGCCAATATTAGTAGACAGCCAATAGTGTTCAACGCCTAAAACAAGTATGTGATTAAAAGCAATGTCACTGATTCCTAGCTCACTGTTTATGCCTTCACTAAAAATGGAGTACCCCCCTAAAATTGGTTCATACATAATGATTTCACCAGAATAGGTGGTTATTAAGAATTCCCCGTATGAATTTTCTACTGTGCTATATGGGTCATCAAATCCTATACTTTCATTCAATAATATTTCATCCCATTCGTATCCTAATTCTTGGGCAAAGCTATGAGAAGTACTGGATTGGAAAAATACCAAAAATAGAATTAAAAGCCTAAAAGGGCTTGTCAATGAGTTTTGCATGATAACTTGTTATTTATATGGTAAATGTGATTTTTCTGTATGAATGGAAGGAGGATTATAGCTTTCTTTTTTTATCTAAGACAAAGAAATTAAAAATGTACCTTTTTTCCAGTATGAAATCTAAATTCGCTAGTGTTGGGTGAAAATTCGTTTGTTGTAAATTATGTAGAAGTTTCTAATTTTGAGATAGTTTCAAGGTGTTTCATTTGAATCTCCCCTAAGTTATTGATTTTGAAAACGAAACTCAAAAAAAGCTTCATCTTCAAAATCCATAACTTAGGAGTAAGGTCGAAAAAACAACCATATTACCTCTTTGCAAAAATCACTATTTGATGAATAAGACTCTTTTTTTTAAAATATTTTTCATGTCGGAATCAAACATCATTAAATCAATTATAATCATTTTTTTATCGGCTACTTATACATATATTTTATTTTATCGTTTTTATTTTCATTAAGTCTTGTAGCTCAAAATAATGAGGAGTCGGTAAGTCTTAATGATCATTCTTCAATTCCATCAAATTTTCCAGAAACTAAGATGGTCATTATGCCTAGTGGGCAGTTTAAAATGGGCTGCGCTAAAGGTAAAGGCAATTGTGAAGCTGAAGATTTAGATTATTGGACTGTTTTTTTAGATAGTTTTTACATCGAAGAACATGAAGTGACCAACGAGCAATATTGCATTTTCTTGAATGTAATGGAAAACCAAAGTGAAGAAGGTGTAAATTGGTACAGAGGCAATCATTTTGACAAGGATTCTCTCGGTATGATCAGATACGATTCTTTGCGAGAATGCTATAAGGTAGACAAGGGGTATGAAAAACATCCTGTACATGCAGTGACATGGAATGGTGCGACTGCCTATGCAAAGTGGGCTGGGAAGCGTTTACCGACAGCGGCCGAATGGGAGTATTCTGCAAGATCAGCAGGTGATCAGTACACTACATACGCTGGTTCTGATAACATTGATGAAGTCGCATGGTATTTTGAGAATAGCGAGATGAGTACGCATCCGGTCAAACAAAAAAAATCCAATGCATATGGTTTATATGATATGACAGGAAATGTAGCGGAATGGTGTTCGGATTATGCCTCAGTTTCCAAGTTTAACCGTTATGATACTTTGGTTAATCATCAAGGCCCTGAAGATGGTTTTCATAGAGTGTGCAGAGGTGGTTCATACAATAACAAAGGCATAGCTCTAAAGACATTTCATAAAGGGTACGGTCATCCTAACATCGTGAATGGTTTCAGGTGTGCTTTATCTACATCTTCTGGAGGGGCTATTAAGCTAAAAGGTGAACAAAAAGTTGTAGGCTTGGAAGTTACACCTCCTTCTATGATTCTACTTCCAACGGCCAGCTTTGAAATGGGTTGTACTCAAGAACAGGGCAGTGCTTGCGATGAAAACACTAAACCAATAAGAACGGTTGAGATAAATGCTTTCTATTTAGATCAATACGAAGTAACTAATCTCCAGTTCTGCCAATTCTTAAACGAGAAAGGGAATCAAACTGAAGATGGAAAACTTTGGTTAGACACACGAAATGACCAGGTTAGAATTGTATTGAAAAACGGTGTTTTTAGACCGAAAATTGGCTACGACGATCATCCTGTGGTATATGTTTCATGGTATGGGGCACGAGCCTATGCAAAATGGGCGGGTAAGCGCTTACCTACCGAAGCTGAGTGGGAATACGCCGCTCGTGAAGCAGGTAAAGGACAGTATAAGTATTCTGGTAGTAATGAAGTTGATGCTGTCGCTTGGTATAAAGACAATAGTGAAAGCAGCATACATGCTGTAGGAAAAAAAGCACCAAATAGTCTTGGTCTATATGACATGAGCGGTAATGTAGGCGAGTGGTGCTCTGATTGGTATCAAGAAGATTATTACGCACGATCAACAAATGCGACTGATCCTAAAGGACCTGCATCAGGTGAGTCAAAGGTCATTCGTGGCGGTGCATGGCTTTTTGCGGCTGACCGCGCATCTGTATCCAGCAGAGGAAGAGGCTGGCCAATTAATAGCGATTCATATACTGGCTTTCGTTGTGCGAAAACGGCTGAAAAATAAGTCAGTTACGGCATAGTTTCCCCCTTGTCAAAATAGAAAAAACAAAACCGGGTAATCCGTAGGGAAGTTATATCATAACGTCTGGCATCGAGCAGATAAAAATAGGCAAAATCGCATCCTGAACCAGGATTAACGCAGGTAAAAAAACAAACCCGTAGAGACGTCCTACACGGGCGTCTTGGCATCGAGCAGATAAAAACCGGTCAAAATAACGATACAACGCATCAAAATCCCGCAAAAAAACAAACCCGTAGAGACGTCCTACACGGGCGTCTTGGCATCGAGCAGATAAAAATCGGGCAAAACCGCATTTTGAACCAGGATTAACACAGAAACAAACAAGATAAACAAGATTATTTATTCCGTTTTTCAAAATTGATAGGATTTGTAGGCGCGATTCCTTGTGGTCGCCCTTTTGCCGTGTTGATTGGTTCTGGCAAAGAGGCGCAGGCAAGCAGCGCCGCTACGTGGGTTTGGTTGGTTAAGTCAATATCATTTCTGTCGTAGGCGGGCGACCACAAGGGATCGCCCCTACACGGGTT
>JAHDGT010000432.1 GCA_020631675.1 Bacteroidota bacterium | reverse complement strand
CTACGCCTGCCAAACAGCAGCAGGCAGCGGCTGAATTTGAACGAATAGCCCGGTGCCCGCAGTGAAAGCTTGCGCTTTTTAGACCCGAGACATGAGACCCGAGACATGAGATTTTCGTGCTGAACGCCGAATGTTTTTATCGAAAAATGCAAGCTTTCATTGCGGGCACGCACCCAAAAGAAGAATAACAATTAAACAGACCTACCATGGCACAGAAAATTAAAGGGCGAGATTTATCGAAGATCGGATATAGAGCGGGTCGTGCTACGGGTATGGCTTTGCAGACGATCAATAGAGCGCCCTACAAACAGAGAAGCAAAGAGCGTAAGATCGAGATTTTGCGGGATTTGCTGAATGATCCGGAAGCTTATCTGAAGGATGAACATTTGGGTGCCGTTGCCCGTGAATTCTGCTTGAACGCGGAGGGTAAAACGGTGAAAAGTGTGCATCATATCAGTAAAAAAGCGAAGGAGTTCCCGATTTACGGGGAGGCGAACATTGCTAAAAACGCAGTGGATCAGATGTATACGGCGATGCGTTTGCCGATCACCGAACAAGGCGCATTGATGCCGGACGCGCATGCGGGTTACGGACTTCCGATCGGTGGGGTTTTGGCTACGAATAATAGCGTGATCCCTTATGGCGTAGGTGTGGACATAGGTTGTAGAATGTGCTTGTCGGTTTACGGCATGCCGGTATCTTATTTGGACGGACATAAAGACCGTTTAAAGAACGACCTATTGGAGTATACTCGATTTGGTGCGGGTTCTGGCTTTAAAAAGCCAATGGACGATGGGATTTTTGAGCGGGAGGAGTTCAAATCGATTCCTTTTGTGAAAAAGTTGAGGACGTTGGCGAGGCAGCAGATCGGTAGCTCTGGAGGAGGAAATCACTTTGTGGAATATGGCTTAGTGAAGATCACAGACCCTAAAAATGAAATGGGCTTGGCTGTTGGTGAGTACATTGGTATTCTCTCTCATTCAGGTTCTCGTGGTATGGGCGCGAAGATCGCTAGTTATTATACTAAGTTAGCGATGGAGCGTTGTGATCTGCCTAAGGAGGCCCGACATCTGGCTTGGCTGGATCTGTCTACGGAAGCAGGAGCGGAGTACTGGTTAGCGATGAATTTGGCTGGCGATTATGCTTCGGCTTGTCACCATCAGATCCATAAACGTTTGGCAAAGGCTTTAGGAGAACGTCCTTTAGCGATCGTTGAAAACCACCATAATTTTGCTTGGAAAGAGCAACTGGAAGATGGTAGGGAAGTGGTCGTTCATAGAAAAGGGGCAACTCCTGCTGGCAAAGGCGTTCTGGGCATTATTCCGGGTAGTATGACCGCACCTGGATTTATTGTACGGGGTAAAGGCAATGCTTTGTCTATTAACTCGGCAGCTCATGGAGCAGGGCGTAGAATGTCTCGACGACAAGCCAAGGAATCCATCAGCGGGCATATGGTACGAGAGGTGCTCAGAGAACATGGCGTAAGCTTAATAGGTGGCGGCATTGATGAAGCGCCCATGGCCTATAAAGACATCAATGAGGTGATGTCTTATCAGTCTGATCTGGTAGATGTTTTAGGTACATTCCATCCGAAGATCGTACGCATGTCGAACGATACCGTAAGGAGATGATGTTTTGCTATTGAGGTAGTTTAAAATCAATGACTTAGGGGTAAGGTCGAGAAAATAGCTTTAAACTACCTCATTATACGAATTTGTTAGTGTATATGCTGGGTTTCAGGAATTGTGTACTTTCGCTATTTCTTGATTCACAGCATTTTTTATTTTGATCATTATGTCAAGACGAATCGCACTAACAGACATTCACGGATGTAGAGCCACTTTCGAGCAGATGCTTTGGGAGGTCATTGAGTTAAAGAAAGCAGATCAGCTGTACATTCTCGGAGATTACATTGACAGGGGACCTGATAGCAAAGGTGTTTTTGATGTGATCATGGGTTTACAAGAAGAGGGCTATCACGTCAATTGTATAAAAGGAAATCATGAAGATCTGATGCTGCGGGCGCGTTTTGAACCGAGTGTGCTGAATAATTGGTTGCGTAATGGGGGAGATGCTACTTTAATGAGTTTCGGTGTAGATAGGGTAGAGGATGTACCAGAGCGTTATATTAAGTTTTGCGAGGAGCTGCCTTTGTACCTCATTTTAGATGACTTCGTATTGGTTCATGCGGGTTTGAACGCGAAGGGTGCTAAAACTTTTGAAGATTTTTTCAAAGACGAGTTCGGTTTAATGTGGATCAGGTATTGGTATGGGGATTTGAATCCAGCATTATTAGGCGGTAGAAAGGTGATTCATGGACATACGCCAACTTCCTCTTCGGTTATTAAGTTGAGTTTACGCCAAGATATGCCCATAGATATAGATGCGGGCTGTGTTTACAGCAAGCCAGGTCTTGGGCATTTGTGTGCATACTTGATGGATACGCATGAGGTGGTCTTTCTGCCAAGGGTAGATGAAATGGTACTATTATAAATAAACTCAGCCCCCTGACCGAGGTCGAGAGGGCCGAGAACAAGCAATTAAAAAGCACCACGACTAGCATATAAGGGGGTACACTAAGCTTGACACTTATATCAAAAGCTTGTTTTTATCATTTAGCTGTTTGTGTAGAGATTGTTTTTTTAGGATGGTGAGCATCAGTGATTTACAGACATTTAAATCAGTTGGTGGTTAGAATCCTCGGGCGCAGTTAAATGAAAAAATCTAACTGTATTCGCCCGTAGGATTCAAAAAACACCACATTAACTCCCTAAATTAGTTCTGGGGGGCAGTTTTGGTGTTAAATGCTAGGGCCTGATTCATATTACGCTATTTATCAGACCACTAACATTTAAAAAAAAACACCACATTAACTCCCTAACTTTGTTGAGCGTGTTGTGAAATACACTAAGTCACACACACCTCCTACTTTGCAATTAGGATGCCAAACTTGACTATCAGTGGTCTAGTTTTATTTATTTTTCTGACTATTTCATGATAAAAAATAGACGATTCTGTGTCAATTCTTAGCTATAGCTGAGGGTTTGAGCAGGTGAAGTTTTTTTTCTTTTTTTCGAGAGGGGGTGATTTTAGTTTTCTGTTTAAATGATTTAGCAACGACAGGATACCGCACTTTTTTTCTGGAAAATATATTTTCGTAGTATTGAACTAATGAGTTACTTTTTTCTTACCTTTGCATGCCAATAATTCGACGTATCTATTAAACAGAGAGAGATATGGATATTTTAAGAGAAGTAACACAAAGCTTAGTAGCAGAAAGCTCGGAATTGCCAAAATTCCAAGCAGGAGACAATGTTACTGTATACTATCGTATCAAAGAGGGATCGAAGGAGCGTGTTCAGCCTTTCCGTGGTGATGTGATCCAAATCAAAGGAGGAAGCAATAATCCTAATCGCACATTCACAGTACGTAAGATCAGCTCTGGTATTGGCGTTGAGCGTATTTTCCCAATGAACTGTCCTAACATCGATAAAGTCGTTGTTAACAAGTATGGTAAAGTTCGTCGTGCTCGTATCTTCTACTTACGTGAGTTGAGTGGTAAGAAAGCGCGTATTAAAGAACGCCGTTACAAGAAAGAATCATAATTGTATTCTTTGCTCGATAAAAAAATCCCCAAATCGAATTTCGATTTGGGGATTTTTTGTTTTGCTTTACTTTACCTTACTGTAAACTACCTCTTAACTACAATTCGTCCGGTACTTAGCATTTGTTTAGATGAACTACTGAATAGGTAGAAAAAATAGAGTCCTTCTAATTGTGTGGTATCGACTTCGATTTCGGCTCTATTTGTAGGAGGGAGAGACATTACTTTGCTACCTAAGAGATCGAAAACCTCTACATAATGAGATTGGGCGTCGTCATTTGAAAAGCTGATGGTCGTGAAATGCACCGCGGGATTCGGATATACCGCTGCTTCTATGAATTGCTGGTTTGACTGTTCAAATCTAGCCTCATCGTTCTGAGCAATGATAGTTGTATTGTATGTCAGTATTCTTATAA
>JAHDGT010000431.1 GCA_020631675.1 Bacteroidota bacterium | reverse complement strand
ATGATATTCTGACAATCAATGATAGAGAAATTTTGCAACACGCAGGAAGAGTGACAAAGAAATTGGCAGATGAAATTGCAGGTCAAGAATACGATAAATACAAAGATAAAAGGAAATTAGCAGAGAAGATTCAAAGTCTTGAAGAATTGGAAGATGAAATCAAATTACTCGAAAATAAAAAGAAGAAGAAAAAATGAGCGCAGCCTCGAACAAAGGCTAAAAATGTTCATGAGGGCTATGCGCCCTCACGCCATTTATGTGAGACCGTTCCACGCAAACAGAAGAAAAAACAGCTATTTTTGTATAAACTGAACTAAATAGCGATACAGTGAGCCAAGTAAGAGGGAAATACATCAATCCATTAACAGATCTCGGATTCAAAAAGAGTTTATCTCAATTACAAGACCGCCCCAAAAAATTACAGGAGCGAATTTTTGCCCAATTATTTGAAGCTGCTGAGATTGCTAAATTTACGCCGAAAGAGAGAGAAGCCTATGAAGAAAGTTTGAAATACTATCGAGACATCAAAAATGTAGTGGATACCTCCAAAGAAGAAGGAATTAAGGAAGGCATTAAAGAAGGAATTAAAAAGACAGCACAAAAAATGAAAGATGAAGGGTTTACTAATGAACAAATCAAAAAAATCACAGGATTAAATGACGACGAAATCTCTAAATTGTAAAGAGAGGTAGTTTTGTTCTATCAAAGCCCTAAAATTCATCCTCCATCATCCTTGCGCGAAAATCTTATCTTCACACACGCAATTTCGTAAGTGTATAGATAAAATCTCGCCATGACGCCAACGCTCATTTTACTGCTCATTATTGCTTATTTCGCGCTTTTGTATGTGATCGCGAGGATCACGGCCAAAGACGATAGCAATGAGTCTTTCTTTATTGGTAAGCGGGAGTCGCCTTGGTATGTGGTGGCTTTTGGTATGATCGGGGCTTCTTTGTCGGGAGTTACTTTTATTTCCATACCGGGGGTGATCGGGCAGGTGGATGCTTTGAATGGCTGTTTCAGTTATATGCAGGTGGCAGCGGGTTATTTGCTGGGTTATGCGGTGATCGCCTTGCTATTGATGCCCCTGTACTACCGCATGCAGCTTACTAGTATTTACACCTATTTAGAAGAGCGTTTTGGTACTTATAGCTATAAAACAGGAGCCAGCTTCTTTTTGATCTCTCGGATCATCGGGGCTTCTTTTCGTTTGTTTTTGGTGGCTTTGGTCTTACAGACCTTCGTATTTGATCCGCTGGGGGTACCCTTTGCACTGAATGTGCTTTTTGCTTTGGCTTTGATCTGGGTGTACACTTTAAAAGGAGGCATTAGAACGATCGTATGGACGGACACCCTGCAAACCACTTTTATGTTGGTGGCTGTTATCGCTACCATTTACCATATTGGCAGCACTTTAGGTTTGGGTATTGGCGGATTAATAGATGCGGTGGCCAGTAGTGAATACAGTAGGATTTTCTTCTTTGATGAGCCTATGGCGGGTCGCTTTTTTCCTAAGCAGTTTTTCGGGGGCATGTTCATTGCCATTGCCATGACGGGCTTGGATCAAGATATGATGCAGAAGAACAACAGTTGTAAAAACATTGGTGAGGCGCAGCTCAATATGTTCACCTTTAGTACGGTCTTGTTTTTTGTGAATTTGCTTTTTGTGAGCTTGGGTGCTTTACTATACATCTACGCACAACAGCAGCAAATCGCCTTACCTGAGCGTAGCGACCTTTTGTTTCCTACCCTCGCCTTTGAGCATTTCTCGCCTATTATTGGTGTATTCTTCTGGATCGGTTTGATCGCGGCAACTTACTCCAGTGCCGACTCTGCCCTTACGGCATTGACCACTTCCTTCTGCATTGACATTTTGGATATGGAGAAGAAAGAAGATTGGGACGAGGCACAAAAGAAAAGAGTGCGCTACATCACGCATATAGCCATGACGGGCGTGCTATTTATTGTGATCTCAATTTTCTACTACTTCCTGCAAAAGGATGTGGTCACGCAGCTATTCATTTTCTCTACTTATACCTACGGACCTTTAGTGGGCTTATTTGCTTTCGGACTTTTTGTGAAGGGGCGGACATTGCGGGATCATCTGGTGCCTTTTGTTTGTTTTGCCATTCCTTTTGTGATCTTTTGGCTGAATAAAAGCGTTCCTGTATGGTCATCTCCTACGGGAGAGGCGGGAGATGGTTTTCAGTTTGGCTTCACGCTCATCATATTGAACGCACTGCTTACCTTTGCGGGGCTTTTAATGATTTCTAAACCCGTTGATAGGTAACAAAGGCGCAGGCAAGCAGCGCCGCTACAGATTCACCAGATTGGTTCAAAATCATAAGCAATAAGGGACCGTGCGAGGGATAGGAGTGGAAATGAGCCGTTTGGATGCGCCCTGAGCGGCGGGCTAAAAAGGCGGCCCAGAGGTAGCCATTTTTAGCCCTGCCAGCGAAGCAGCAGACAGACGGGGAATTGGAACGGATAGCCCGGTGGCCGCAGTGAAAGCTGGCGCTTTCTTAGACCCGAGACATGAGACTCGAGACATGAGATTATCTGCTCGACGTCGATTTTTAATAAGCGCCTAAAGCCAGTTTTTATTGCGGGCACGCACCATTATCATTAGAAATAAAATCAAAATAAGCATACAAGAAATGACAGATCAATCGACAGTAAAACAGTGGCATAATGTCCAGGCGGAATCGTCTTGGCGAATTTTCAAGATCATGGCGGAGTTCGTGGATGGTTTTGAGACGATGAACCGCATTGGTCCTTGTGTATCGATCTATGGATCGGCGCGTACGAAGCCGGATCACAAATACTACCAGCTGGCAGTGGATTTGGCGAAGCGCATGGTGCAAGAGGGCTATGGCGTGATCACGGGCGGTGGCCCGGGGATCATGGAGGCGGCCAATAAGGGCGCGCAGGAGATGGGCGGACGTTCTGTGGGTTTGAATATCGTGCTGCCGCATGAAAAAAGCCACAACCCCTATATTGATCTGGATAAGATGGTCAATCACAACTACTTTTTTGTGCGTAAGGTGATGTTCGTGAAGTACGGGCAGGCGTTTATTTTTATGCCGGGTGGTTTTGGTACTTTGGATGAGCTATTTGAGTGCTTGACTTTGATCCAGACGAAGAAGATCGAGAAGGTACCTGTGATCTTGATGGGTACGGAGTTCTGGGCAGGCATGATCAAGTGGGTGAAAGAGGTGATGTTGGATCGAGAGGGCAATATCAGTGCGCATGATATGGACTTACTGCCTTTGACAGATGATATTGAAGAGGTGGTGAACGTCATTAACGAATTCTATGCGGCGCAGGACGGTGGCGTACTTAGCCCGAACTTTTAAGTATAACTCATTAATTGAACTATGCGTATTCATAAGGAAGGCTACCCGACCCTGATCATTTCCTTTTTGGTATTTGCTCTGATCGCTTTCGGGGCTTGGATGTTGGGCATGCCTACTACGCCATTGGTGATACTGATCGTGGCTTTTGACTTGATCTGGCTGTTCCTCTTGTCGTTTTTCCGATTGCCGAAATATGATTTGGCGCAAGTGGACAACAGCAAGATCTTAGCACCCGCGGAAGGTCGTGTGGTGGTGATCGAAGAGGTGGAAGAGCCGGAATATTTCCAAGGCAAAAGAAAACAGATCTCTATATTCATGTCGCCCGCGAATGTACATGTGAATCGTAACCCCATATCAGGTACCGTAAAATATACCCGTTACCACAAGGGGAAATACCTAGTGGCTTGGCATCCGAAATCATCGACCGAGAATGAGCGTTATACGAGCGTTTTGGAGAGCTATGATGGGAAGTACGAGGTATTGGTACGTCAGATCGCGGGTAAGCTGGCGCGTAGGATCGTGAATTATTTGGAGCCTAAGCAGGTAGTGAAGCAGGGAGATGAAATGGGTTTCATTAAGCTGGGTTCGCGAGTGGATGTGTTTGTTCCTTTGGATGCGAAGGTGACCGTAGAGCTGGAGCAGAAGGTGAAAGGGGGGATTACGGTTTTGGCGGAG
>JAHDGT010000430.1 GCA_020631675.1 Bacteroidota bacterium | reverse complement strand
CAAAGCCCGAACAAGCAAAAAATCTGCTTATTCGGGCTTTTTTAGTGGTATGAAATTCACCACTGCTCTACCTAGCTGAGGGGTTGATAGCTTAATTTTAGTTCTTTAACTTCTTTTTCATTTGATGCACTTCATTTTGCAACTCCATGAATTTCGACATCAAGTCATCCGCACTCACGTTTTTAGTTGATGTAGTCTGAGTTGTGGCAACAGTCGAAGGAAACTCATTGCAGATGAAGGCTTTTATCTGCCACACTTCTTCCACATCATTAATATGGATGCGGTAGGGTGGGTACTCAGGATTGTCTGATTTCAAAATTAGGGTATTGTCATCCGCTATTGAGTTCATGACACGCTTGTACACCAGACCCTCATTGGGTGAAATGACCACATAAGTATCTCCACTCTTGATGCTGTTCCAGTTCTCTACGTATTCACCGATCACAAATGAACCGCTAGGTAAGGGCAACATAGAATCACCAGATATTTCAAAGGCACGATAAGTACCTCCTTTCAGATCTATGAAGAACGGAAAATGGATTCTATTCAGGCCCTCTATATATTGAGGGTCATTATAACCTGCCAGATAACCTGCTCTTGCTTTAGCCGTTACCACCTCTACATTTTGAATACCGTCATCATTAACTGTTACTGCTACTGTTCTAATATTGCTTCTCGACTTATTAGATGGAGCTGCACCGAACATAGGTGCATTCATTGGGTTGGCGTTGCTCTGACTATTAGCAGGACTAGACGAGCCGAAAACACTCTGATCAGCGATCTTGGCCAGATCTTCTGACAATAGCTTATCTAAGGTCAGGTTGAATTTATCCGCTATTACCTTGATCGTTTTATAATTGGGCTTGGCCCTCCCTTCTTCATAAGCCCCTAAAGAAGATCGCTTGATGCCGATCGCATCCGCGAATTTCTGTTGGGTCATTCCTTTTTGCTTGCGAATGAATTTTATATTGGCATTAATAATGTCCATTAACAGATAACTTAGGTAAACAATCAATCACTCTACAAAGCGGCTTGCAACTACAATATTTAGCAAAATGCAAGGCAAACCTAATTTATTAAGTACTTTTACTCAAAGAAATACTAATAAAGCGACTATTTAGTAAATATACTAAAATTGTTGCGATTGGGCTTCTTTTCGAGGCATTTTTCTTGTCATTTGGTCAAAAGCTATAGTTTTTTAGTACCATTCAAGCCATCAACAGCATGTCAAAAATTCTATTCCCCACCGATATGAAAGCGTCCAGTGTAGGACTATTACATATCGCTGGCACATTAACGGAAAAGCTAAATGGAAGTATTGCCTTTTATCACAGCTTTCAATTAGAACGACCTGATCATCGCTATACAGAGGAACAGCTAAAAAAAACCATACAAGAACAAAAAGAAAGCTTATTGCCACAACTCAAGCAATTCACGGCCGATTTCAAAGCAGAGGTGCCCGTACAGCATCTGATTGACAGGAGCGATCTCATCGAAGGCATTCACAGATATGAGCACGAAAAGAACATAGATTGGCTGATCTTGACCTACCGGAAAAGTAAAGGTTTCTTTAATCAGGTTTTTGGCAGTCGCCTAGAGCAGATCATAGAAAAAAGTCATGCGCACATGCTCATTTTGCCAGATGGCTATTCGGGCAGTGGGGACTTCAAACGTTTTGCTTTTACCAGTAAGTTGACCGACTTGAATTTACTAGCGCTAATGGATGTGGATCACCTTTCTAAAGTTTATGCCGCAACGATCAATTTCATAAGCATTGATCCCGATATATCAGAACGGGACCGACTGATCGTTTCTCGTTATGAAAAGGCAATGCGTAAGGTCTTAGACCGACCTTTTCACATCCACTTACTTGAACATAAAAATGTACCCGATGCGGTATTGGAGTGGGTTCCTGAAAATGACATTGATCTTTTGATCATGTTCAAGAAGCATAAAGGAACAGCGGATAAGGTTCTCCGTCAGAGTTTGGTGAATCAGTTATTGGGCAAAGCACAAATACCCATCATTTTGATCAATGAACGCTCTGTAGATACTTTGCAGTGATAAATTCAGACAAAGTGCAAATCTAATCATAGTATTCATAAGTGTTTATGATGGTCTCTTTTACGTTTTCATTTGGCAATGCCAAAGGATCACCCACTACTCTGGAAATACTGGTCTCTTCTCTAACAGGTCTGAATTGTTCGTACTGAATTTTTCTGACTATAGTTCTTCGATAGTCACCGAACTCACCTTCATAAGTACATAAAACCCACTCCCCAACTTTTTTACCCTCCTTATAAAATCCTTTTTCATGTACTCTACCCCTTCTGTCTTTTAACTCCCAAAGTCCATCTAACTTTCCATTCTTGACCTCATAACGAATCAAGTCTAAGGTATCCTCCTGATTAATGAAGCCTTCCTTCCAGTATTTATCCGTTTGCTTGAACACATATTCTCCATCTATACCTTCGGATATGGAATCTAAAAAAGTGATGTACTTCTCATAGCGCTTCTCTTCATAAGCTTTGGAGATACTCTTACAACAATCCGAACGCATAGTTAGGTAATATCCATTACCATAAGGAAAGGCAAAAATAATGGACTCTGTATATAAAGGCGACCAAAAGCCACACGCGTCACTACCATAGTTTGTAAGTATTTTAATAGTATCGTTTGAGTTTCCCTTGTAAGACTTTATCAGTTTGAAGGTCAACTCGATCTTAGTCTCTTTTGTTTTGGTTTTTAAATGGTTTTGCCTTTCAATCTTAAGGTGAGATGTATCTACTAAAATTCCAGTAAAAATCAATCCCTGAAAACCGAATTCGTCATCCGATTGCTTCGCCATCCATCCCATTTCTTTAATAGGCAGATCTATCAAATAGTCACTACAACTACAAGCCAACGTACTTTGTTGGACTATGGTTACGAACAGAATAAAAGAGAGAATTTTGTACATAGGTTAAAAATCAAGGACAATCACTAAAATCCAAACCCGAAGCACTGGCTTCAAATAGCAAGTCTTCGGTATGTTCACTACAAACCAACTCTAACATCGTATCATAAGAGATCGGGAGATACCTTACTCGGCTGACGTTCCTAGAAGTGAAAATGCCCAAGCCATTTTTTATGTTGGTGAAATCAGGCTTCACTTGTTGGGAAACCAAGCCATTCTGGCCATATACGACCCGATTAAAATCATAAAAAACCCGAGTCCCCGCATATACCACCACATCAATATGCCTAAAACTCCTTGATACAATATCCCCTATCTCTTCCGCTACCGTGGGTACTTTTACTTCCATGAAATAAATGAAGGAGTAGGGCGATACCTCATAACGCAATAAATTGGAAGACACGGGATCATTATCCGTAAAATTTGACCCTACCTGCCAAGTTATTTTTTTGGGTACATCCACTTCTTCTCCTGTAAATATTCTAACTTTTTCCTTGTAGTGCACCTCCATGCTCACGTCATAAATATGCCCCGCGTTCACAGGCTCCCATTCCACTCTTTCTTCCACCAATAAAGACAAGGGTAAAGTATCCGGCATGGTCCACGGTCTGCTGATCTGCACCTCTCCTACTATGGCCGTCCATGATTCCGCAATTTGCGTAGCCGTCTCCACTTCTAAATGGTACAACAACTGCTCATCCACAGCTTCCGCGAATGGGTATACCCAATGTGGAGATTCCTCAAAAATGCCGATCTCTTTCGTTAATGCCGCTTGATCATTGGCGTTTACGGCCACCAACTCATAGCTGTTCACCAACTGCGTGTCTAGCTTCGTATAAGTAGTTATAGACACCTTTGGGGCCGTCAAATAAAGCGAGTCCGCTATTCCCGCGATCGTATAGGCACTGGTTTGCTGACCTAAAAAGGCTTTCCCGACCCTAATGTATTGTATGCTATCCTGCGGGTTCAGGATACCATATACAATGGGTATTTCCTTCCAGTCCTCTGCTACGTCCACCTCATTTTCACAAGATGAAAGAAAGACGCAAAGCATAAGAATAATAAAACCGTATAAA
>JAHDGT010000429.1:2087-4052 GCA_020631675.1 Bacteroidota bacterium | reverse complement strand
GGGGAGTGAGTGCCTGCTTGGCGGGGGCGGCCCAGAGGTAGCCACCGCCAAGTAGCGCAACGAACCCCCAGATAGCCCATTTTGTAGGAACGGATAGCCCGGTACCCGCAGTAAAAAGGGGATGAACCGTAGAGACCTTATATCATAAGGTCTCCCGTGCCGTACCGACATTTTAATGAACGATAGGCAATTTCCCCTTTTTATTGCGGGTATGCGCCCTGATGATAAATCATATTCTTAACAAACATAATAGAGACATTCAGCAATGAGTATCATTACAGATCTTTTAGCACGTCAGATTTTGGATTCTAGAGGTAACCCGACCGTTGAGGTGGAGGTATTGTTGGACAGCGGAGCGATCGGTAGAGCTGCCGTACCATCGGGGGCATCTACGGGTAAGCACGAGGCGGTGGAGCTGCGTGATGGCGATAAGGACCGCTATTTGGGCAAAGGTGTCAAGCAGTAGAGCATGCCAATAGCACGATTTTCAATGAGATAGAGGGCTTGGATGCTTTTGAGCAATTGGACTTGGACATGATGATGTGCGAGTTGGATGGTACGCCTAATAAAGCCAATTTGGGGGCGAATTCTATCTTGGCGGTTTCTATGGCGATCGCTAAGGCGGCTGCTATTGAATTAGGGCAGCCTTTGTACCGTTACTTAGGTGGTGTAGGCGCGAGAACATTGCCTATTCCTTTGATGAACATCTTGAATGGTGGTTCGCATGCGGATAATAGCATTGATGTACAGGAATTCATGATCGTACCTGTTGGTGCGGAGACTTTCAGTGAAGCATTAAGAATGGGTGTGGAGGTGTTCCACAATTTGAAGAAGGTATTGAAATCTAAGGGCTTGTCTACCAATGTAGGAGATGAGGGTGGTTTCGCTCCTAATTTGAAATCTAACGAAGAGGCTTTGCAGACCGTTTTAATGGCGATCGAGAAGGCCGGCTACCGCCCGGGTGAGGACATGCACATCGCTTTGGATGCGGCGAGTTCTGAGTTCTATTTGTCGGATGAGGGCGTGTATCACTTGCATAAATCGACCGGAGATAAGCTAACGAGCAGTGAGATGGTGGATTATTGGGCGGATTGGTGTAAGAAATACCCGATCATCTCTATTGAAGATGGTATGGATGAAGATGATTGGTCGGGCTGGAAGTTGATGAGCGAGAAGCTGGGTAAAAAAATCCAGTTGGTAGGAGATGATTTGTTTGTTACCAATGTGAACCGTTTGCAGCGTGGTATTGACGAGGATATCGCTAATTCGATTTTGATCAAAGTGAACCAGATTGGTACTTTGAGCGAAACGATCAAATGTGTGGAGCTGGCGAAGTTACATAGTTACACCAGCGTAATGAGCCACCGTTCTGGTGAAACCGAAGACACTACCATTGCTGATTTGGCGGTTGCCTTGAATACAGGTCAGATCAAAACGGGTTCTGCGTCTCGTTCGGATCGGATCGCGAAGTATAATCAGTTACTGCGCATTGAGGCGGATCTGGGGCATGCGGCTTATTATCCGGGTAAAAATTACAAATTCGTCTAATTGTAGATTTGATTAGGGTCATTGTACGGTCATTGGATCAGTTTTTGTTTACCTTTGTGCTAATGATTTGACTTGATGTCGATTTGATTCGCAAATGGAAGACATAAAAAATCTATACCTATCCATCCCCACCTTCATACGAAATAAGTATTTCGTAGCCCTGTGTGTGTTTTTGGTATGGATGTTCTTTTTTGATACCAATACCTTCACGGCTCAGTTCAACCGAAAACAGCAACTTTCGGAGATGAAAGCCCAAAAGGCTTACTATCTGGAGGAAAAAGAAACGGTGACCGAAGAGCTGGAACGCATGACCAATGACAATGCTACTTTAGAGCGTTTTGCAAGAGAGAAGTACTACATGAAAAAGAAAAATGAGGATGTTTTCGTGATAGAGCGGAAGTGATTAGACATGAGACT
>JAHDGT010000429.1:0-1987 GCA_020631675.1 Bacteroidota bacterium | reverse complement strand
AGACATGAGACTTCGTTCTGACGCCGAAGTAATTAACTCAAAGACAATTTACAAATTCTAAAAAAGCCCCGATGAGTGACACTCATCGGGGCTTTTTTAGAAATACTAATTCAGCGCAAGCTGAAAATCTTATGTCTCACGTCTCAAATCTCGAGTCTGAAATCAAAATGATTTTTGCCAAATCGAATGCTTTAAAATTTCCCCGAAATCGAAATCACTAAAGTCTACATCTTAGACTCTACCACTTTCAAGACCTCCGCTTCGGCCGTCTTCACCTGCTCTACCATAGCCGTAGCCTTCGCCACAATATCCTCAGCAAAAGCCTTATCTCCTAAATCCTTCGCATTGATCTTTACATTCAGGTAAGCACCGATCACAGCCGTACGCACACAAGCTGCGCCCACACCTGCATCACTTACAGAATTAGGGTTGCCATGCGCGGCCATTTCCATGATCACGCCCATAGCGGATAAAGCGGTTTCCATGATCTGGAAAGGCACCATAATGGCATGTTTAGTAGCGGCTTCCATTGCTGCTGCACGAGCTGCTTTTTCAGCTGCTGTTTTCTTGGGTAAGCGAACCGCGGCAATGATCTGGTTGAAAGCTTCTGTATCGGCATCCACCAAATGGATCAGTCGGTCCATTACGGCTTGCCCTGTTTCAGCATGTTGGCTATAGGTTGCCCAGCGATCATCCCAGCCCCTTTTGTGGGCGGATAAATTAGCCACCATCGTACCCAGAGCAGCACCCAAAGCCCCTACATAAGCAGAGATAGAACCCCCACCAGGTGCTGGAGATTCAGAAGCGGTTTCCTCGGCGAATGCCTTAAGATCCATAGCGATCAAGGGTCGCTTTTGATCCGCCTCTAAGACATACTCGATCACTTTTTGATCCGGATCGAAGGGTCCTAATTCGTCTAAACCCAGTGATTTTACGGCAATGTGAATGATCTCTCTTTCAGGAATACCCATAGAGCGTTGCTGCTTGGCCAAGTAGAATTTACCCGCTTCTAGCAAAGCTTTCTTGGGAACTAAGCCTACCAGCTCAGAACCCGTCACCCGTATGCCTCTGTTTCTGGCACTGTCTCGAACAGCTTCAAAAGCCTCATGTACGGAGGTGATGCTGATGTTGGTCAGATTCATGCTGATCTGCGCGACACCATATTCTTCTATGAACCAGCCGATGGCTTTACAAGCTTTTAATTTACCCGGAATGCGAAGGGTATTGCCGTTTTCATCCTTGACGATCTTACCTGTGATCGGATTGCCTTCTCGCTTTACCCTACCATTCTCTCGCACATCAAAAGCAATAGCGTTGGCCCTACGGGTGGAGGTGGTATTCAGATTGATGTTGTAGGCAACCAAGAAATCTCTTGCGCCAACTGCGGTCACACCAGAACGCGCTACTGAATCATTAAATTCAGCAGGGCCGAAATCAGGTGCCCAATCCGCTTTTTTCAGTTTTTCAGATAAGCCCTCATATTCCCCAGCGCGCACATTCGCCAAGTTCTTTCGTTCTGGTCTGCTGGCAGCCGATTCGTATAAATAGATCGGAATACCCAACTCTTCCCCAGCACGGGCACCTAACTGACGCGCATATTCGGCGACTTCCTCCATGCTGATACCGGATATGGGAACTAAGGGGCAAACATCCGTAGCACCGAAGCGGGGATGCTCGCCTTGATGCTGCCGCATATCAATCAATGATTTAGCCGTTTTCATGGCTAAGATCGCTGCCTCGATCACTGGCTCTGGCTCGCCCACAAAGGTCACTACTGTTCTATTGGTGGCCTTGCCCGGATCCACATCCAATAGCTTCACACCAGCAACACTTTCGATCTGATCCGTGATTTCTTTGATGATCGACATATCGCGCCCTTCCGAAAAATTGGGGACGCATTCTATGAGTTTCTTTTGCATGAGGGTTAGTTGCTTTATTTAGCAAATCTAAGGACTATTTTGCAGAGTATTTACTTACCTTCTTCACT
>JAHDGT010000428.1 GCA_020631675.1 Bacteroidota bacterium | reverse complement strand
GACTGATCAGCTTTGGTGAAAACATGGAGGAGGCAGTGCGTATCTTAATGAATAGGTTCGAAATGTGCTCTTAATGGAAGTGAATTTCTCTCGTGGGCGGGAGCACACATGGGTGCTCCCCTACAAGGGATTTGCGGGCATTCAAAATTATTTCATTCAAAATTCAAAATTGGGCTTTGCGTGCGCAAGGGATAGGAGTGGTACTAAATGGGATAGATGGGGTGTGAGTGCCTGCTTGGCGGGGGCGGCCCAGAGGTAGCCACCGCCAAGCAGTGCAACGAACCCCCAGATAGCCCATTTTGTAGGAACGGATAGCCCGGTACCCTGCCGCAGGCGGGTATGCGCCCACATAAAATTAAAAAGGAAGCATCGCCTTAATATCAAGATCCAAGGCGTGATAAGGCAGGAAGAATACGAGCGACCAAAAAATGAAAGAGACCAACATATAGGCGTACATTTTCGCCTTATTGCGAAAGAGCATGCCAGCAGCCACCGCGCCCACGGGAACAGTGAGAATACAAGGCGTGAGGAAAGCGATACCCACCAAACCATATTTTTGCTTGATGCGTACGATGAGTCGCTTCTGCTTATTGATCTTAATGCCTTGCGGTGTTTCGCTGTTTTCAGCTTTGTTTTTCTTGCGATTGGCGAGCCATTTTTTTAGGTGTTTACCCACAGAACTAAAGAACCAAATACCAAACATACCCCCACCTACGGTCAGCAGCAAAGAAAGCACAAAAGAGTGCTCATAGCCCATAGAAATGGCCACGCCCACCATAAATTTAGTGGCACTCCAAAGAAATACGAGAATTAGTCCGATCAGCTCGCTCATAGTGTAAAGATAAACCAGAATTTTATCGACTTAACAAATAGACGTTTTAGTAGAAACTTTGGTTCGGATTTAAAGCGTTTTAGCACACTCCTGAATGAGCTGCCAAGCCAGATCCACATCTTTTTGCTGTACATAAGTCTGCCCGATCACCATGCGAATAATGTAACGCCCATGTGCTTTGGTATGGCTGAAATAGACCTTGCCCGTAGCATTCAAGGCCTTCATGAGTTGCTCGCTACGACTATTGGCTTTATCTACTTCTTCATCTTTCAAAGCAAAGAAAATAGCATTCAGCGTACGAGGCGCGATGATCTCAAAATCAGGGTGACTGGCAATTTTCTCTTCTAAATCAATTGCCATTTGAATGTGCGCGCGCAAACGTTCTTGTAATCCCTCTATGCCATAAGAACGAATGACGAACCACAGTTTCAAAGCCCGGAAACGCCGCCCCAAGGGAATGCCCCAGTCGCGATAATTCTTCACGCTATTTTGATGGTCGGTCTTTAAATATTCCGGCAAAATGGAAAAAGTACGGAGCAGCGCATCCACATCTTTCACGAAATAAGCCGTGCAATCAAAATTGGTGAACAACCACTTGTGGGGGTTGAACACAAAACTATCCGCTTGCTCAACACCCTCGATCATCCAGCGGTATTCAGGTAGGATCAGTGCCGAGCCTGCGAAAGCAGCATCAATATGCAGCCAAATGTTAAACTCGCTGCAAATGTCCGCAATGGCTTTTCCTGGATCTATCGCAGTAGTACCCGTTGTGCCAACAGTGCTGACCACGCAACAAGGTAAAAAGCCATTGGCAAGATCTTTTAAGATAGCTGCTTTAAGCGCATTGGGATCCAAACGCAATTGCTCGTCAACGGCGACAGCTACAAAATTCTCCCTGCCGAAACCAGCGATCTTTACCCCCTTTTCAATAGAAGAATGCGTTTGAGAAGAAGCATAAACGCGCAATTGCTTCATGCCATAAAAACCCTGCTCGTTGATTCGGTTATGGCTGACCCGCTCCCTCGCACATAATAATGCGCAAAGCGTTGCCGTAGAGGCGGTATCTTGAATAACGCCCGTAAAAGTTTGAGGCAAGCCCAGCATACTGCCCAGCCACTCCATCATGCGCTCCTCTAACTCGGCAGCAGCAGGAGAGGTGTCCCAGATCATACACTGTGCGCCCAGGGTGGCGGTCAGCATTTCCGCCAATAAAGAAGGGTAGCTGCTATTGGCGGGGAAATAAGCAAAAAAACGAGGGTGTTGCCAGTGCGTCATGCCCGGCATAATGATTTGGTCAAAATCGGCGATGATATCAGCCATGGATTCAGCAGCAGCGGGTGCCAATGCGGGTAACTGATCCAATACCGCTTTAGGTTCGAGCGTGGATTTGACCGGATAGCTGTCTATTTCTTCAAGAAAGTCGGCCATCTTATCTACTAAAGCATGGGCATGCTTTCTAAAATCAGCATTTGTCATCATTCTATAGCGTAATTTTTCCGCCTATGATCAAAGAGGGAAGCCAGAAGAAGTCATCACCCTACGTGCCTGAGCCAAATGTCTAAGGTCATGTACCAGGACCAACTCCATCGCATCTCCCAATCGAAATTTAACGAATCGACTGGCTGGTGAAACAACTTTCACTTTATTCATATCCACCTCAGCAGCGTGTTTGACCAAGCGAGTGGTCATGTCGTGCTGTTGCAAGAAACGCGCTACGATCCCCGCATCAATAGTCGATGTATCGGGTTTGAAAACTTTAAAAGTCTTTGCTGCCTTTCCTTCGGGCGACATCTGCTTAATGAATTTAGCTGCTAGCCAGCCCTTTTTGTAGGGCGTGAATGGTAAGATCTTCTTAGAACGAGCTATCGGAATCTGAGTTTTTACTTGTTGCAGGTATAGTTCATTAGTGATCAATAAATGATCCAGACACTGTGCGATACTCCATGCCGTTGCATTCGGCTTCCAATTCAATTGTGTTACATTGAGCTGCGGGAAACCCAATTCTGCCTCTGATTTTACTTGTGCGCTCAAGCTCAGTAAATATTCTATATGCGGGCTTTGCTTAGACATGAATGATGAATATACATTAGATGGGATGGGAACGCGAATATAAGTATTCAAGCACCGAAAGCAGGTTTATTCACCAGCAGAATCATAAGTATACTTATACAATTGATAACTGATGAATCTCTCTTTAGGTCCATAAGTGCTAATACTCCTCAATTTTCCATTGTTATAATAAGTATAGGTCAGATGCTGTCGTAGGCTACCTTCTATAAACTTCCAATAATCGGTTTTTTGCCCTTGGTCATTAAAGGCAAAACGCTCTTCCTGAATCAAATTATCCTTAGAACCTATTCTCTTTTTATTGACCAAACTGTCCATACTATTATAAGTATAGTTCAGCATACCCCTTAATTGCTTTTCCTTAGCATAAGTAGTGCTATTCAGTAAACGTTGTTGCTCATCATACGCATGAACCACCTCATTGATAAAGATTCCGTCTTCATCCTTACTGATTTCTTGAAGCAGCTGTTCTGCTGTACCATATACGTATTCCACGCTACTCAAAAAACCTTGATCACTATCGTAAATAATCGCTGCGGTCGTTCCGTCCTCATTATAGGTGTAAGAAGTGCAATAAGACAAATTCGCCACTAATTGACTCTCTTCAATAAGCTGTCCCGCTTCATTATATCTGTACTGCCACTCCAACATCCATTGCCCATTTTCATCGTACCAACTTAAAAATGCCAATTTGCCCTGCTCATTATAGGTATAAATGTGCCCGCTTTGCTTGTTCTCAGTACTATAGAACACTTCTTCCAATTTCTGCCCTTGCTCATTATAAAGCGTCGTACAAAAAGGCAATAACTTAGTCGTATCCAATTCCGCTGGCGGTATCGCACGGCTGATCAGAATCTCCTGTTTCACAAGAGAAGATTGAGCGCATAAAGACACTTGCTCTCCAAAACCAAGCAGTATAAAGGCAGTTAGTATATAGTAAAATGACTTCAACACTATAATATCAATCAGAACTTCATCACAAGATATAAAATCATAATGGTGCGTGCCCGCAATAAAAGCTGGCAATAGCCAGCGGCTAAACGATCGGCATACGGAACGATTCTTATGTCTTGCGTCTTATGTCTTACGTCTGAAAGTGCCAGCTTTCACTGCGGTCACCGGGCTATCCGTTCAAATTCAGCCGCTGCCTGCT
>JAHDGT010000427.1 GCA_020631675.1 Bacteroidota bacterium | reverse complement strand
TGTATTATTCATCACCCTTCTACTACTTTTCGCGGGGGGGGGGGCGATTGACCGCCCAGGATTGTACCGATCCGATCAAGTAATGTCACCTTGACCCAGAACATTGATAATGACGATGATAACGGGAACGAGACCTTTGATATAGGTCTGTCCGGCAATGTCATTCACTTTGTTGATGAGTATGGGAACCCACAGGTTCCTACTGACGCGAACTGTATCGTCACGACTTTTTATTATTCCCCATGCGCCTTCGCATACAGACAGATTCCTGCTAATTGGCAAGAGGATGGCACTATCATCGGGGGAGCGGGCCCCTGTGTGACGACCAATGAGGAAGGTGAATTATTGCCCGACCTCATCATCTCCAATTATGACCTCGCCCGGTCCACTACGGACAGTGGTCTGGAAAGTCCTCATTTAGAGGCTTCCAGGGCACTGCTGAGAGTCGCCACGACCATGATCAACATCGGCGAGGGTCCGATAGAGTTCAAAAGGACGGGGGAGTACTTCTGTTGCCCCGACGGACAGGATTGTTATCCCATATCCCCTGGGGATGAATGCGAGGAGGATCACACTCGCGAGCGACTTGAACAGATCATATACACCAAGGTGGGCAATTCAATGCTGGAGCAAATAGGTGACGAGACGGAACTTTATGTGGAATTTCACGAATCACATGGTCATATGCATGTGGATGATTACGCAGAACTCTCTCTCAGAAAAAGAGACCCCTCATTTACGGGCTTCGACGCCAACGACCCGCGTACTTGGGAAACGGTCGGTGCTTCCTCCAAAATAAGCTTTTGCCTATCGGAGAACGCTAATGTGATCGGGCAATGGCCTTTTGCGCCGCAGGACATGTCCACCGCTCAGATTGTGAATAGAGTGGTCGATGCTGCTGGTAATGCGGTGGATTATTGGAAAGATTCATTCGACCCCTGTGATGCGACTTTGAATTTGAGGAATCAGCTTGTCAATTACCCGAATTACAGACTGGGTAAAATGAACCTTACCTGTCTGAACGGTGAGGACGAGAACGGCGAAGGAGGATGGCAAGGCATGGCGCCTGGCATGGGAGATATATACGGACTGGATACAAGAGGGAACCATATATTATTACCCTGTGATTTCGATCCTGGCTTCGATTATTTCGTATTAGTGGAGGCTAATCCTGATCAGCTTTATGAGGAATCGGATCTGGACAATAATATTGCACTCACGCCTTTTTTTCCGACCGATGTGCTGAGTACGGCTGATGAGTTCGATTCGGCTTTCCAAGGAAATGTTCCTGCGAGTGATGATGACGCGAATTCAGGTGATGGCATCATCACCTGGTCTTATGATAACCGGGTGAACGAGATGGTGATTGTCCAGACAGGGAACACACTGATCATTGACCATGCGGAGATAGAGTTCATGAGCAGCAGAGCGGGTATTTTCGTGGAGAAAGGGGCCAAGTTAATCGTGAACCACGGTAAATTGATGGGAAATCCGTGTACAGGTACGGACTGGCGCGGGATCATCGTCGATGGGGATCGTGATTTGCCGCAGACTGGTTATGACCCCACTGATATCGATTCTTATCTGCCCGATCACGGAATAGTCGACCTGAGACACGCACACATTCATGATGCTTATACAGGCGTGCATTTGGGTATGGATGTGACCGCTTTTGACGATGTGCCTCAGGTGGGTACGCATGGGGGCGGACTTTTGTTTGCCGAAGAAGTCCACTTCATGGATTGTTCGGTAGGGGTGCTTTTGAGACCTTATACACCAAATAGTCAAAGCCGCATCACAGCTTGTATGTTCGAGATGACCAAGCCTTTCCTTGGCACACATCGTCTTCCTGATTATGGTTATGTGAACATCTGGTCAAGGACCACACACGGTATGGAGGTGATGGGTTCCAGCTTTATCAATATGATGGGCGGAGAGGAAAGCGGAGCGGGTATTCTGAGTATGAACTCCTCGATACGAGTGGGGGCTTTGGATCAAGGCAATACCTTTATAGGGCTGGCACATGGTGTGAATTGCTTTGCGCGCAGAGAATTACAGGGGGCTATGTTCATACGCCATAATATTTTCAGAGATGTTCGTAGGTGTGTGACCTTTAATGGTAATCAGAACTCGGCAGTAGGGCATAATTTCTTCTCGGTAGTGGATGAATATGCGTCTTCCTTGTCAACACCAGCACCAGCATTATATGCGCTTTATGCCTTGAATTCATCCGGCTCATTAGTGAACAACAATACCGTGATCGCGACCAGCGAACAAGAAACAGTGGATAACTACACTTGGGGACTGGTTTTCAAAGACACCAATATAGAAGGGATAGAAGTGATCGGTAACAGCTTCATTGATCCCTATTTTGATGTGGTCGGTGCTACAACGGATTACCGCTTCAAAGCGGCCACTCAATTTGAAGGGGATAACCAAGGCGTACTGGTGGATTGTAATGATTTCCAGAGCATAAATGATTTCGACATACGCATTATGAACGGCCAATTCGAGGCGATAGATGAATGCGATCCTGACTTTGACGAATTAAACCCGATAAGAAACACCTTCCACCTTTGTGGTGCTCCTGACCGATTGCATATATCCAATTTGTCTGCTGACACCTGGGATCTGGATTATGCGCCAGGTTATGCCCCTGATCCAGTATGTATTTTCGGGGATGTGATTGCTGATGAATGTGATGAGTCCGTTGACCCTGTGGGAATGTGTGAAATAATTGATTACGAAGGACGACCGATCGAAGAAATAGAGGAAATGGTGGAGGAGACAGATGATCCCGTACGTCAGGAACAACTGAGAAGCCGTGTTCTCTCCCGCTTGGTGGAAGATGGTGATATTGAGCATGCCGCTCAACGTCTGGAGAACAGGAATACCCAAAGAGCGGATGAGGTATTGGTATCCACTTTGGTGAGTGGTGGACAATTGGAGGCCGCTCTTGACCTTTTGGAACAATTACCCGCCAATACGCTGGACGAGATCGAGTTCAATGCTTTATTCAGTGACATTATCGCCGAAATGATGGCATTGGAGAACCCACAAACGGGTAAAATGGGATTAGAGGAAATAGAGAGGATCCGAGAAATGGCGAACGATACGGATAGTAATAACACTCTATTGGCTCAGAGCCACGAGGCCGCTATGAATAGAAGTGTTTACCTGCGTACGCCCGCTTCAACAGCCAAGCAAGAAGTGGCGAGTGCAGGTATGGAAGTAATTGATTTCACCATATCGCCCACTTTATTGACAACGGACGAACTATTGATCGAACAAAGATCCGCTGAAAGCAGAACCTATCTCATTTTTGATATGAGAGGGCAGATTTTACACCGTGTGTCACTGACTGAAAAAAGTGTCAGTATAGATCTGAGTGCTCTAATGAATGGGCTGTACATCATTAAAGAGCAGAGTTCCGGCCAAGCGCGAAAATTTGCTGTATTGAGATAAATTTTTAATTGTGCCATGGTTGTATTTACACGACCATGGCTTTTTTAATGTGGTAAATGATGAGAAAAATATTTTTGGTCATTTGGTTTTTTAGTACAACTCAACTTTCCGCACAAGATTTTTATTTCAATAAGATATTTCCTGAAGATACGGCTAACGCTTTGTCTAATGCGGTGATTCCTATTGAGGATGGTTATCTTATTTCTGGCACCTATAATGATACTGATGGAGAGGGACCCATGTACATTCGTAAGCTGTATCAAGGAGGTGTTGAAGGTTGGTTAGTGGATTTATTCGATGCGGAAGGGCGTAACGCCCTATTGACATCAGGTGGGGAGTTTATTTCTACAATGGAAGGAGACTATCTCCTTGCGGGAACAAGAAATAAGGAAGCTGGTTCAGAAGATTTTGACATTGTATTACTAAAGTTCAATGCACTCGGTGTAGTGGAATGGGAGAAAGTAATAGGGGAAGAGGGCTATTATGAAGCCGTAGACCATATAATAGAGACATCGGACGGTGGGTATTTACTATGTGGTTTTAAGAGATTGATTACAGATGTAGGCCATTACTATTTAGTGAAAACGAATGGTGAAGG
>JAHDGT010000426.1 GCA_020631675.1 Bacteroidota bacterium | reverse complement strand
CTGCTTTTTTTTAGAAGCCAATGGAAAAGAGCCTACCTCCTCCTGCTTCTAACAATGCTGGTAGACTTAGACCACCTCCTTGCCGATCCTATCTTCAATCCTAATAGATGCAGCATAGGCTATCACTACCTGCACCAGCCCCTTGCCTGGTTGGCGTATACCATCGCATTATTCATCCGCCCTCTCCGCATCTTGGCGATCGGCTTACTCTTCCACATGCTCACCGACGGAATCGACTGCTACCTCATGTGTCAAAACTGTCCGGATTGCGCCAGTATCTTTGATCAGCCTTATAAGGTATTCACTTATTGGTCAAGTCGCCCTTTTGGGTGTTAAACTCACCATCTTTAATCCGTGTATTCCTAAATCCTTTAAATCTGTGATTCAGACCAAGATAAAACATGCAACAAAACAAGCACCTACAACTATTCCTACTAGCCACCATGCTCGTTTTGGTAGGTGCAGGCTACATCAGTAGTCCTATGGCACTACTAGCCGGTTTCTTGATCGCTTTATTAGTAGGCAACGCCTACAAAGAACAAACCAAAAAAGCCATACAATACCTCTTGAAGCTAGCCGTAATAGGCTTAGGTTTCGGCATCTCCTTAGAAGCCGCCATAGCCACCAGCATTGACGGTTTCTTAATTACCCTACTCTCTATCCTATTGACTTTAATGCTTGGGCTAGCACTGATCCGACTACTAGGTATCGACAAAAAATTAGGCTTCTTACTGACTTCTGGTACTTCTATTTGCGGGGGCAGTGCCATTGCCGCCGTAGCCCCCATCATTAGAGCGGAAAACTGGAGCGTTACGCTTGCTATAGGCATTGTCTTTTTATTGAATGCTATCGCACTGCTCATCTTCCCTCCGATCGGACATTTTTTAGACCTGACCCAAGAGCAATTCGGTTTGTGGTGCGCGATCGCCATACACGACACCAGCTCCGTTGTAGGCGCCGCATTAGACTATGGCGATCGTGCCTTGGAAATAGCCACTACCGTAAAACTGGCGCGGACTTTATGGATCATTCCACTCTCTCTATTCGCCGCTTTCCTTTTTAAGACGGAAGGACAAAAAATAAAATTCCCTATATTCATCATAGGGTTTATTTTTGCCATATTCATTAACACTTATGCGCTACTTCCTCCCTCCGCATCTAGTGCGTTGTTCTTTTTAGCCAAAAAATGCCTGCTCTTTACCCTCTGCTTAGTAGGCATGAGTATTTCAATACAAGATCTAAAAAGCAATGGCTGGCGGCCTGTGCTTTTTGCCTTGTTTCTTTGGCTATTCATTAGTGTGTTTTCATTGCTTTATATTAAAGTGATGTGAACATCATGAACTCCTACTCCCTTCAGAAACATATATGATGTATCCTAAGTATATATTCTTTATAGCCAATCTCTTGTTCGCAAGTCTACTCACTGCCTGTATTTTCTCTTCGGATCCCGAATGTGAAAATGACCCGGGTGAATTAGGGCGATATTACTTCAGAATTCCTGTTAGTATAAGTCCCGCACAGGATACTTTACGAATTGGAGATACGCTTTCTATTGCCGTGCAATTCGGACCGGATATATATGAAGGTATGACCGCCAAAAGTTATGATCTATCGCATGTTGGATTCAACGCATCTTTTCTCATGGCCAGGATGGATAATGAGAATTATGAAAATGGGGGAATCGATCTGAATTCTTTAGGACATTTCACTATACCAGTCCTAAACACTGATAAGTATGGTTATGAGTTGATGTATAGTTCTGATGGAACTAGCTCGATAATAGGTGACATACCTATAATCAATGGACAAAACGAAGTGAAGTTGGAGCTGATCATGCAGAAAACCGGCGTTTTTATGTTAACCCAATTCATTGACGAAGAAAACAAAGATCACAACATAGAGTTTGATGGTAGATGCCCCCAAGTATGGTCCAACTTTGTTATGGAGGTGAATGGCAATCAGAACTCCAATGAGTATTTGCTTTATGAAAGTCCGGCAGAGCATTTCAATACTTGGATTCCGGAGAAGATCAATACGCGTTTCTACGATATGGGGCGTTATTGTTTTGTGGTGGTAGAGTAAATCAAACAGTTTTTTCTTTGTTGGGACGTTTGTTTCTATCGTAGGCGGGAGCACACATGGGTGCTCCCCTACATAGGGATTTTCTATGATTAGAGAGATTGTTTCTATCGTGGGTGGGTAGACACTTAAAGATGTTTTGGGTTGATGGGTAAATTCGTAACTTCCGTCATTGATTAATTGATGAATGAAGACGACGGATTATGTCTAATACCCCCAATACAAATTCTACTGCTGGTACTGGTGCCGGTGCAGGGCCTGCACTGATCGGGCATCCTATTGGTTTGTTCGTATTGTTTTTTACCGAAATGTGGGAGCGTTTCAGCTACTATGGTATGCGTGCGCTCTTGGTGCTCTATCTCACCTCTGAATTAATAGATGGAGGCTTGGGCTGGAGTCGTGAAAGTGCAGGGCAGCTCTACGGCTGGTATACCTCTATCGTTTACATTACACCTATCATTGGCGGTATGCTGGCGGATCGTTTATTAGGCTTTAGGCGGGCTATTGTGATTGGTGGCTTACTCATGACCCTAGGGCATCTTTCTTTGGCTTTTGAAGCTATGCCCGCTTTTTACTTAGGATTGGTGCTACTGGTGCTGGGTAATGGTTTATTCAAGCCCAATATCTCTTCTATGGTTGGGCAGTTATATCCAGATGGCAGTCCGCTAAAAGACTCGGCTTATACGATCTTTTATATGGGGATCAATGTCGGAGCCTTCCTAGGTACGCTTATTTGCGGTTATTTAGGAGAAAATGTAGGCTGGCATTACGGTTTTGGAGCTGCGGGTATTTTCATGGCCTTTGGTTTGATTCAATTCTGGTTTTCACAGCAAGTATTAGGCAATATCGGCTTAGAACCCGATAAGGCAAAAGCCTTGGAGGTGATCGACGATAAACCTTTGACTAAAGTGGATCGGGATCGAGTGATCGCGATCAGTATCTTTTCTTTCTTTACCATCTTCTTTTGGCTGGCTTTCGAGCAGGCGGGATCCTCTATGAACATCTATGCGAGAGACTATACCGACCGTAGTTTGAATACAGATTTTGCCGTGAACGCTTTCCGTGTGATCGGGTTTTTACTGACGGTTTTACCAATGGTGATTTTGACTTGGGTTTTCTGGGGCTTGAGTAAGAATATTGGTAGAAAATACCCTTTCGCGAATATCAGCATGGCGATCAGTGTGATCGTACTATGGGCGACTATGATCTGGATGATCCGGGACCAATGGCAAGCCACTTCACCAGAGGTGCCGGCTTCTTGGTTCCAGTCTTTGAATGCTTTCTTTATCGTTACCCTCGCCCCACTTTTTTCTTGGGTGTGGGTGAAGCTAACCAAAACGCCTTTTAATCCTTCAGGAGCCGTGAAATTCGCTATGGGTTTATTCTTTTTGGGGGCGGGTTTCTACGCCTTGGTGATCGGTAGCTCTGGTATTGCACAAGGCGCTGAATCTGCCAAGGTGAGCATGTTGTGGTTGACTTTAGCCTATATGCTACACACCGCAGGGGAACTCTGCGTATCGCCTGTGGGTTTATCCTTCGTGAATAAGCTGTCGCCCAAGCGTTTGTTGGGCATCATGTTCGGTGTGTGGTTCGCGGCTTCGGCAGTGGCCAACCTCATTGGCGGCTATATGGCCGGCGCAATGGATAAGATCGCTGCCAATAGTTCTATGAGTGGCTTCTTTATGATCTTTGTGGGTATTTCTGTTGGGGCAGGCCTAGTACTGCTCTTGATCTCGAAGCCATTATCTCGCTTAATGCACGGAGTAGAATAATACAGTAGGGGCGATCCCTTGTGGTCGCCCTTTTTGCTTTGAGTGAAGGTCGAATAATTTATAGTAGCAGCGCTGCTTGCCTGCGCTTTTTTGCTACTAAGGTCAGATTTTCCTCTTTGGCAAAATCGGGCGCAGGCGAGCAGCGCCCCTACATTGGTATTGAGGTAGTTTAAAGTTTTTCATCTGAACCGCGCCTAAGTGCTTGATTTTGA
>JAHDGT010000010.1 GCA_020631675.1 Bacteroidota bacterium | reverse complement strand
ACTAAGAAATTAGTTCGTGTTGGTGGTTTCACTGACTGGGTTGAAGTATTGTGTGGTAGCAAGTAATTGCCACCTGTACTTGGTGTTATGACCATAAGGTTTTAAACCAAGAAAGAAGCCCTCGATCTAACATATGTTGATCGAGGGCTTTTTCGTTTATAAGCAGTATACAGCCTCTCTACATATTGATTGCTACTACTTTGTGCTGTAACTTTATCCTAGCTTATTCCAGTCCTCTCTTTTTCTTTTCGTTTTGTAATCTTCCGTTCATGAAAGCATACAACATAACCACTTACATTGCCCTGATTTTCGTTATGGGTCTATTCTCTATGCAAAGCTACGCTCAACAATCTTTAATAGATGAAATACGTAATACTCGCCAAGCTGAAAAGAGTAATACGAAAACTACTACACCTACACCTGCCACTAAAACAGATGAAGCACAAGCTCCTGCTCAATCAGAAGAACCGGCAAGCAGAACTTCCAGCAAAGCCACTATTGTAGATGAACCCGCTAAAGAAAAAGGGGTAGTAACTAAAGAGAACTCAAGTGAGCCGAAGCTGTATGATAAACAAAGCTTGAAAAAAAGATTATCGTACAAATTTGAAGGTACTTACGATGAATTAAAAGCACATGCCGCACAACAGAAGAAACCTTATATCTTAGATATGGAAACTTCTTGGTGTAGAGTTTGTAAACAAATGGATCATGAGGTTTTCGCTGACGATGCGATCAGTCAATATATACAGTCCAATTACATCCTTTACAAGCTAGATGCTGAACAGTATAAAGAAGTCGCTAGCCTTTATGGTGTCAACTCTTATCCTACTTTCATCTTCTTCAATCACAAAAATGAAGAATTGGGGCGCTCACAAGGGTATATAGATGCCAATGGCTTTATGAATACCATGAAAGAGTTTAAGCCAAGAGTTCCACATACCAAGTTTTCCGACTTTAGATAAACACAAGCCCGATGTTCCTGCAAACCACCCATTATTCCAAACTTCTCGGTTTAACTTGTATAATATTATCATTAGCAGCCTGCCAACAGAACACTGTTGAGCGGGCTGTAACTGTTTTTACCAATACTCCTCAGGAAACAGAAGCCGACCAAACCAATACTACTGAAGTCGAAGCTGAAGCTGAAGCTGAAACATCACTGCGTTCTTCAAGTGCTACCCAAGCGCCTTTGGTTGCCAAAAACTATAAATACAACTGGCTTCCAGCTCACGATGCAAAAGACATACTCATCAATAGAATCCCGGTACCCCCCGGCTTTGAAAGAATAAAAGCCAATAAAAACACTTATGCGGATTGGCTAAGACAACTTCCTTTACTTCCTAATGGCACTCAAGTACAACTCTATAACGGGCAGCTAAAGTCAAATCAATCTTCCCACCATGCTGTCGTAAATATAGAAATCGGCAATAAAGACCTACAGCAATGTGCGGACGCGGTCATGCGATTAAGAGCGGAATACCTTTACCAGCAAAAACAATACGATAAGATCCACTTTAACTATACCAGTGGAGACAAAGTATCCTATAACAGATGGAGAGCTGGAGAACGCCCTAAAATATCAGGTAATAAGGTAAACTGGGTACAACAAAATCCGAATGATAGCTATAGCAGCTTTAAAAGCTACCTCATGAACATATTCATGTATGCCGGTACCTTATCACTTGAAAAAGAACTAAAAAGAGTCTCAGATGTAGCGAACATCCAAATTGGTGATGTATTCATCCAGGGAGGAAGCCCGGGACATGCGATGTTAGTAGCCGATGTTGCCCAAAATACCACCACAGGAGAAACACTCTTTCTACTTTTACAAAGCTATATGCCTGCTCAAAGTATGCACATCGTCAAAAACCCGAATGACAAAAACAAAAGCCCTTGGTTCAGTACTAATTTCGGCGATACTTTATATACACCGGATTGGACGTTCTCTAACAACGATTTAAAAAGATTCCCCTAAACCAAGAGGCAACTATTGTTGTAATCAATAGTTGTATACATATGGCATGAATTTAGCCCACCTTTGTCAAATCCCTATCCCTAACTGCTTATCAAACTGATATTGTGGACATCAATAAGTTCCTTTCCGCTTTTATTCTTGTACTATTGGTACTACTCAACTACTGGATCTATGAGATCGGTCAGAAGCCTCCTACCATAGCCACAAAAAGCTACACAGAGAAAAATAAGAATGTAGGTAAAGTCCAAAGAAAAACAGATCAAGAAACTACTGAACTACAGCAAACAGAACAGCAGCTCAAGGAACAAACAAACCTTAAGAATAACGACCATCAACAAGAGCATGGACATGGACATGGGCATGATCATACCCATGCTGTATCCAATAAGCAAACCTTACCTCCAAACCCATTAAAAGAAGGGCAACTAAAACAACTCTTCGAAGAATATCATTTAGTAGATATCCAAAATATAGACCCCTCCATTCAGGTTGACCTGAAGTATGCTACTCAACAAAACTTCATGGGGCAAAATGTATATGGCGATTTGAAAAAGGCCTATCTACGCCATGAAATCGCCCAAAAGCTAAGTAAAGCACAAGAATACTTAAAAGAACATGACCCTCATTTAAGCCTTCTGGTCTTAGATGCCGCACGTCCGGTCCGTGTCCAACAATATATGTGGGACTTAGTGAAAAACACCCCACAAAGACACTATGTCGCCTATCCTGGGTCATCTATACATAATTATGGTGCGGCCGTAGATCTAACTATCGTTAATAAACAAGGAGAAGCACTTGACATGGGTACTCCTTACGATCACTTCGGCCCGAAAGCAGGCTCAAAAAAAGAAGCCGAAATGCTTCAATCAGGAGAGCTCCAACAAAAACACATCAACAATAGAAATTTACTGCGTTCTGTGATGCGCAAAGCAGGCTTCTTAAGCATACGCAATGAATGGTGGCACTTTGAAGCAGTACGCAAAAAAGAGGTCGCACAACTTTACCGCCTTATCAAATAGAATAATTTTCGCGCTTAGCGTGTTTCCCGACATCCCCGCAAGCCAAAGATCCGTATTTTTGTAGCCGAAAGGTATTCGCATCGTAATCATATCGCTCCATAGATGACGATTGCCATCTTTAAACCAGTTACTGGGCAACCCTTTCGCTCACACCCACATCTATGTGGTGTTTACTAGGCGTTTGTGCTGGTATTGGGCTTAGGTAAAACATTATACCTAAGCTAAGCCCTTGTACAAACACTGATTTTCACTCACTGTGAACACTCGTTCCATAACCCGAACCAGATAGCATGTTAAAAAAGCTGCTAACAATGCTCGTATTGAGCATGTTTATATTTTGCGCGAATTCAAGCAATGCCCAAGCTCAAAGCACAGGCGACGATACCAATACACCTAAGTATAGTAATGAATTCCTCTCTCTTGGATTAGGTGCTAGGAATTTAGCTATGGGGAATGCCTCCATCGTCTCTACCAATGGCGTGAATAGCGGATATTGGAATCCTGCCGGACTAATGCACCTGAACAACTTACAAGTTGGTGCTATGCACGCAGAATGGTTCGCAGGCATCGCTAAATATGACCATTTAGGTGCTGCCTTGCCCATATCTGATGGAAAAAGAGCTATTGGACTGAATGTTATTCGCTTTGCTATTGACGACATCCCGAATACCCTCTACATTTTAGAGCCAGATGGCAGTGTCAATTACGATAACATAAGTAGTTTCTCCGCTGCCGATTACGCTTTCTTATTAAGCTACGGACAGTCTCTCGGGAAACTACGTGTTGGTGGTACAGCCAAAGTCATTTATCGCAAAGTAGGCTCTTTCGCGACCGCTTGGGGCTTAGGACTTGACTTAGGTGCACATTATGACATTACAGAAGGATTGACCGTAGGCTTAATGCTTAGAGATTTCCCTCGCACTTACAATACCTGGAGTTTCGGCTTCACCGAAGAAGAACAAGAAATCCTAGCACTAACGGAAAATGTTATCCCGCTGAAATCTGTTGAACTGACCGCTATGCGCATCATCTTAGGTGCCAGCTACAAATTGGATATTGGAGAGAAAATGGGCTTACTCTCAGAATTGAACTTCGATATCACAACAGATGGAAGACGGAACACCTTGATCAAAACTGACGCCATAAGCATCGACCCACGTCTGGGCTTGGAATTCGACTATGATGATTTTGTATTCTTAAGATTAGGGATGAACAACATCCAGCAGATCCAAGACGATACAAATGGAGAGACCTATACCAGCATTCAGCCGAATGTGGGATTAGGACTTAAGATCAAAGAAATTTATATCGATTACGCATTCACGGGTTTGAATAGAGTAAGCGACGGCATTTTTTCTAACGTCATTTCACTCAAGTTAGATATTGTTCGAAAAGGACAGAATACTCGTAACTAATTGATCTGATTCCCTTTTTGACCACATCCTATTCACCTTGACTTTGCAACTCCCTATGCGTTATATACTTTCTATTTTACTGCTGCTTAGCGGCATTTCCTTTCTATCCAATACCGAATTGATCGCACAAGACGATTATCAAAATGATTGGATTGAATATGACAAGTCTTACTTACGAATCAAAGTAGCTAAGGACGGACTGCATAAAATCGACTTCAATACGCTTTCCACTTATAGCGTACCTGAGGATATGGATCAGTATAAGATGTTCCATAAAGGACGCGAAATTCCTATTTACTTCGACAGTGATGACGCGACCTTCTCCACAGGTGATAAAATTGAATTTTATGGGGAACGTAATGATGGCGAATTTGATCGTTTCTTGTACACCTATGATGCTTGGCAACCACATGAATATCGCAGCTTATTCTCCGACACCAGTGTATACTACTTAGTTTGGGACCCAAGCTACTCAGGAGAACGCTATGAAGATACTGCTAATGAGATCATTGACTTACCTCCTCCTCCTGAAACCCACTTTGAGTATGAGAGCGTGGAAGTGATCCGAAACATCTTCTTTCCTGGTCAGCCTTTCCGTAACTTAGGTGGGGTGAATAATTATTTCGCCGACTATGGTGAAGGAGAAGGATTTGTCGGAAGTCTTATACAAGAAGAAGACAGCAAAACCTATGATGTAGAAACCCCTTCCATTTATACGGATGCGGGAGGTACCGCTAAAGTAGAATGCAAGATCGTTGGTCAAAGTGATGACTTCACGAATATCCCTGATCACCACGTACAAATTCTATTATCGGGTAACATTTATGTGGATACCTTATTCGAAGGCTACGACATGCGTACCTTCAACTTCAATGTTCCTGTAGATGAATTAGTAGATGATGAGACAGAAGTTACCTTCAGTGCTTTGGCTGACAGCTCAATAGTTGATAAAATCAGCGGGGTATACGCTAAAATCACTTATCCTCACTCTTACAACTTCGACAATAAAAGAAACTATCGTTTCACCTTACCTAATGATGGGGTGAAGTACATTGAAATCACCAATTTCAACGGTGGTAGTCAACCTGCTTTGTACGACATAACCAATAACCAACGTATTGAACCAGTAGTAGACGATTCTTCAGGTGATGATGTCTATAAGTTCATGTTATACCCCGTTATATCCGGTCCGCAATACCGTCAACTCTATTTCACCAATACGACCTCTTCATTAGCCGTAACCACCGTTGAAGCAGAATTGATCAACCAGACACAATTCACTGACTTCTCCGAAACGGTTAATCAAGGGGATTATATCATTTTATCCCATCCGCAACTACAGCAAGGGTCAACAGATCATGTACAAGCTTATGCGGATTACCGAAGCACTGAAATTGGTGGGGGATACAACCCTATCATTGTGAATGTAGACGAATTGTATGACCAATTCGCATGGGGTATCGGTAAACATCCGCTCAGCATTTCACAATTCGTGAATTACGCCATAGAGAATTGGAATGTTACCCCTTCTCACTTACTATTATTAGGAAAAGGAGTGGAATATAATAAAGCCACTACCGACCCGAATCAATACAATGCTTGCTTAGTGCCAAGCTGGGGACATAGAGCCTCTGATGTGCAACTCAGTACGTCAGGCATCACCTCATATCAACCTCAGCTCGCCACGGGTAGAGTGCCTGCGCAAACGCCTGAGCATGTTCGTATCTATTTGGATAAAGTCATAGAATACGAAGCCTATAAGCCCTGCACCAAAGAAGATCGCCTCTGGTACAAACAAGCCATGCATATTGCCGGAGGAAACAACTACACGGAAGCAGCGCAGTTCTTATCCTACTTAGACGAATACAAGCCTGTTTATGAAGATAGTTTAATGGGTGGCGAAGTGATATTCACTTATGCTAAGACAACAGAAGGCGTAGAAGAAGCACCTGAGGTTCAAGAGCTCTTTAATCAGGGTGTTGGAGTGGTTTCATTTATCGGGCACTCTTCGGGCGCATATTGGGATGTAGCCCTTGGCGAACCTACAGACTATACCAATTATGGCAAGTACCCTTTGATCATTTCCGGATCTTGTTTCATTGGTAACCTTCAAGGACCTACCAGTGCAGATGGCTCTATGAGTGAGGACTATGTATTGGCAGATGGACTGGGCAGTATCGGCTTCTTAGCACCTGTTTCCTTCGGTTTCCCTACTCAGATGGATATCTACCTGTCAGCTCTGTATGACCATTTCTGTTTAGATACCTATGACCTCACTTTTGGGGAAAGCATTGTTAATGCTATCGAAGAAATCTATATTGAGGATGAAACACAAGCCGGACACAAAGGAGTAAAACTAACCGTACAGCAGTACACGCTAGCCGGTGATCCCGCACTACGCATATCCGCATATGACAGACCTGAATATCATATTGAAACAAGTGATGTTTTCTTCAACCCTCCTGCAAGTGAAATTGACGCTACGCTGGACTCTTTCGCAGTAAATGTAGTGGTCTGGAACTTGGGTTCAGGTATACAAGACTCAATAGATGTTACTGTTGAACGCACCTTCCCTGATGGCTCTAATGAGCAGATCATCCGTCGCTTTCAGGCACCTGTATTGTCTGATACCTTAACCGTTTATGTACAAACAGGCGACCCAAGCGAAGTCGCAGGTGAAAACTACATCAGCATTCAAGTAGATAGTGGTTTCGAGATCGAAGAAGATTGTGAGGATAATAACTTATTGAGCAACTTCCAGGTGTACATTTTTTCTGATCTATTAGAACCTATTGCACCTTGTAACTTCTCTATAGCTACGAATCCTGACATCACATTAAAAGCGGCAACAGGTCGTCCGCTACTCTCCTCTCTCCCCTATCGAATAGAGATAGACACCACTGAAAAATTCAATAGTCCGCTTTTGGAAGTGGAAATATTGAACAGTCCTTCCGGAGTGATCGAGTGGCAACCTGAAATGAGCTGGGAAGATGACCAAGTTTACTATTGGCGTACCAGTCAGATCCCATCAGACGATGGATCTTACAATTGGAGATATAGCTCCTTTGTCTATTTAGCCGATGGAGAACCCGGGTGGAACCAATCGCATTTTTACCAATTCCAGAAAGACAGCTATCACAAAATAGTATTGGATAGTCTGAGTAGAGACTTCCGCTATACCGGACCGACAAACCGACTAACCATAGATAACAACCGTTATGGGACCAATGAAATCTTGGTCACTCTGAACAATACGATCACTATGATCGGGCAAAGTTGTTTGAAAAATGACTGTAATGGCGGTATTACCGTTGTAGCTTTTTCACCAGATGCGGAATTTTTACCGCTTACTTCAGTTCAGGTTAATCCAGAAGAAACGGATGCTTGTTTACTTCGAGGTACATTCGGAAATAATCAGTGTGGGTCAGGCGAAAAGTATGGCTTAGAGTATTATACTGGATCTGTAGAGCAATTGGACAATCTGACCAACTTGTTCGACAACCAGATACCTGATGGTTATTACGTATTAGCTTATAGCGTGACCGATCATCGCATCAACACCACAGATACCGATGAGCCTATCCTAAGCGGTTATCAAGACGAGATATTGACCTTCTTCGAGAATATGGGTATTGAGGAGCCGGGAGCAGTATCTCCGGATCAAGGCTTCATTTATTTAGGTAGAAAGAATATGCCGGGCTTCGCGGGTAAAAAGTTATTAGGCGAAGAGGGAAGCTTAGAAACCTTCACCATGGATGAATTCATCGGCCATACCCAAGATGGGCGCATCACCTCCACGACCATCGGTCCTTCTTTAGAATGGGGCGAATTGATCTGGGATTACGAAAGCTTGGAAGCTGCTGATGTGGACATTGACGAATTCACCATTGACCTCTATGGTTTGGATACCCAACTAAGTGAGTCTTTCTTGTTCAATGCGCCTTTAAGCGATATGGATCTGAGTAGTATCAATGCCAATGAGTACCCTTTCTTGAAACTAGTGGCTCAAACAGCTGATACAGCAGCCCGTACCGTACCGCAATTACAACACTGGAGGGTACATTACCAACAGGCAGGAGAAATCGCCTTGAACTATCAAAGTTTCTTCTCATTCGAATCCGACACCCTACAAGAAGGAGAGCCTGTTCACTTACAATACGCCTTAGATAATGCGGGAAGCAGTGATATGGACAGTATCTTGGTGCAATACGACTTCATCAATTCAAATGATACGACCACGGTTTATAAGAAGCACCCACCTATTGCGGCTGGTAGTTCTATCATAGCTGACTTCAGTCATGGAACAGAAGGCATGTTGGGCAATAACTTGTTAGAGGTGACCATTAATCCTGACTTGGATCAGTTGGAGAAATTCAACTTCAATAATAAGTTCGTTTTGTCTTTCGTAGTAGTGAGCGATCAGATCAACCCGATCGTTGACGTAACCTTTGATGGGCAACATATTTTAGATGGTGAATTGGTGAGTGCTAAGCCAGAGATCGCCATTCGTATTAAGGACGAGAATCAGTACTTGGCCTTGAATGATACGAGCGATTTCAAGTTGTTCCTTCGTTACCCTGATGAGAATGGCGAGCCTGCTACGGAAGAAGAGATTCCTTTCAATAGTGAGATCCTCACTTTTGTGGAAGCGAATTTAACTGAAGGCGTGAATGAAGCATATGTTACGCTGAACCCGACCTTCTTGCAAGATGGTTACCATGAGTTGATCGTAGAGGCCCAGGATCGTAGCGATAATAGCTTTGCTGGTGAAGCCAGCTATAAGGTTAGGTTCAACATCATTACAGCTGCTATGATCAGCAAAATGGTGAATTATCCGAATCCATTTACCAGCTCTACCCGTTTCGTATTCACCTTGACCGGTTCTGAGATTCCTGAGTTTCTGAAAATTCAGATCATGACCGTTAATGGTACGGTGGTCAGAGAGATACTAAAAGATGAATTAGGTCCGCTTCAGATCGGAGATAACATCACGGAATTCGCTTGGGATGGAACGGATCAGTATGGTAGCCCCTTAGCAAATGGGGTTTACCTCTACAGAATGGTGACCAGCCTTGCAGGTGATGGTCAGCAAATGGACGAGTATACGGCTCCTGATATTAATGACTACTTTAGTAAGCGCGGTGTTGGTAAGATGTATTTGATGCGTTAATTAGTCATTGCAATCATATTGCCTGTGTCCGCTTACAAATTTTGAATTTTGAATGTATCAATTTTGAATTATTGGGTTCATTCAAAATTCAGAATTACCTCATTCAAAATTAGTTCCCCGCGCGAGGGATAGGAGTGGAAATGAAGCCGCTAAGGAGCATCCTGAGCGGCGGGCTAAAAAGGCGGCCCAGAGGTAGCCATTTTTAGCCCTGCCAGCGAAGCAGCGAACAGTGGCTGAATTGCAACGGATAGCCCGGTGGACGCAGTGAAAGCTTGCGCTTTTTTAGACTCGAGACATGAGACTTGAGTATAGAGACTTTCGTGCTGTACGCCGATCATTTTCAAACTGCTAGCGCAGGCTTTTATTGCGGGCACGCGCCCTGATGGAAATAGAAAAAACACACAAGCATAGCGACGAACTCTTATTACAATAAAATATGGGGTTCGTCGCTCTGTTGTGCTAAGTATTGTATATACCTATGAGGAATTTTTTTTCACAATCGCTGAGTGTTGTTCTTAGCGGTCTGACTGTTTTATTGTGCCTGTTTTCGAGTACGATCGCTGAGGCACAGAGCACCAACGATTGGATCGACCATACCAAGACGCACTATAAGTTCATGGTGGAAGACGATGGGCTGTATCGGGTAACGAAATCTCTTTTAGAAGAGAATGGTTTGCCTACTAATGGCGACGACCTGCGCATTTACCATGAGGGGGAAGCGATCACCTTCTATAGCACTGCGAGTGGTGATATGGGAGAGGACGATTTCTTGGAGTTTTACGCAGCAGGCAATAGCGGTGCTTTTGATACCCAACTGTATGCCAGTCCGAGTCACCAGCCGAATGTGTTTGAAAGTTTATTCACGGACACTGCGGCTTATTTCATTGTTGCCACGCCGGGTGTTGGCGGCCCATATTATGAGGATGCAGCAAATGAACTGAGTGATACTCCTGATCCGGAAACTTTCTTTATGCATCAGGGCTATAGAGATCTGACCCAGACGTTCAGTGCGGGTCAGCCTGCGAATGTATCAGGTAAGAAAGTGTATTTGGCGGATTATGGAATCGGGGAGGGTTTTGCGAGTAACACGATAGATGAAGACTCGGAAGAGGAATATAGTGTCAATACGCAATCGGTTTACTTGGGTAGTGATGCTCCGGCTTTAGCTACGCTTAGCAGTAAATTAATTGGTCGGAGTAATGATGCCTTTGTTTATGAGGACCACCATGTGGATGTTTCGGTGAGTGGTGTTCTACAGGAGGATTATCTCTTTGAAGGCTATAAGATGATCGATATTTCCTTCGCGGTTGCCACAAGTTTACTGGAAGACGGGAATACGGATGTGAGCTTTGCTTCTTTGACCGACATGAGTGCGGTGAATAAGTTCAAAGTGCCTTATGTAACGATCGACTATCCGCATAGCTTTGATTTTGACAATGATCGCAATTATTATTTCGAGCTGAACAATGATGAGGATAAGTACATTGAGATCACGAATTTCAATGGGGGTTCTGCTCCTATTTTATATGATCTGAGCAATAATTTGCGTTTTGTGCCTGAGGTGGAAAGTGGTACCTACAAAATCTTCTTACCCCAAGTTGTTGGTGGTGCGGCTAAACGCCGATTATACATTTGCAATACCACGCAAACCGCTGCTCCTTTTTACGCTCTGCGCTATGTGGAAAATTTGACTCCTGTTGATTTCATCAATTATGCGGGCAGTAGTGCGCAAGGTGACTACATCATTATCACCCACAAAAAGCTTCGTCAGGGGGATGTGGATCAGGTGGCTCGCTATGCTGATTATAGAGCCAGTGAAGCTGGGGGCGGTTTCAATGTGGTGACCGTTGATATTGATCAATTATACGATCAGTATGCTTATGGAATCAAAAAGCATCCTTACGCCATTCGCAACTTCATTAATTATAGTGCGGTGCATTGGAGTGAAGCACCCGAGTACCTATTGATCTTGGGTAAAGGCTTGGGCTATGATGCCACCAATACCAACTTCCGTTTCAATGAGGTTTGCTTGGTGCCTACTTATGGCAACTCTCCTTCTGATGTGAATCTTGCTGCTCAGAATGACTCTTTGTATTACCCGCAATTAGCCGTTGGAAGGATACCTGCTTACAACAGCAATGAAGTACGCATGTACTTGGACAAGGTAATCGATTATGAAGCCTTGGACGATGTTTTAGCTTGTACGCCCGAAGATAGATTGTGGACGAAAGACGGCTTGCACATTGCTGGAGGCTTCAGCTTTAGCGAGGCGGAAGATTTTATGGAGTACCTCGAAAAATATAAAGCGATCTATGAGGACAGTTTGTTGGCGGGCCGGATCGTTGCGACTTACAACAGCTTGAGTGAGGATGTGATCGATTATGAGGCGGGTATTGATGATGTGATCGAAGCCGGTATCTCCATCATGACTTTCTTTGGTCATGGCTATGGGGAGAACTTACAGGTGAACATCAAAGAGCCGGAAGAATATAACAACTACGGAAAGTACCCTTTCTTTATGGCAGCGAGCTGCTTAGTGGGTGATATACACGACTATTCTACTCAATCCTCCACAGGCGAGATCATTCCTTCTTTGAGTGAGAATTTCGTTTTGGCGGATAGCGTGGGCGCGATCGGTTTTTTAGCCACCTCCACCTTTGGTACGCCTACTTTCTTGGATCGTTACCTAGAGAAAGCCTATACCAACTTCAGTAAAGACACCTACGAATTGCCGATAGGTAAAGCATTGCAAAAAACCATTTACGACCTATACATCGACAATCCGGAATCGGCTGCTCAAAAAGAGCATGCGCAGACCTTCACCTTGAACGCGGATCCCGCGATCAGAATTGGTATTTGGGAGAAACCTGAGTTTTATGTGGATGAAAGCTCTGTTACCATAACGCCTTTAACGATCACTTCTGATCTGGATGAATTCGCGGTGAATGTAGTGGTGCGCAATTTGGGTAGAGCCACCAGTGATTCCATCACGGTGAACATCGCTCGTACCTTGCCTGATGGCACAGTGCTGGCTACTGCTGCCTCAGCACGTTTCCCCGCACCTGTTTATGCGGATACCTTAACTGTTATGGTACCCACGGGTGACGAGGATCTGGTAACTGGCGAGAACAGCTTGTTCATTGAAATTGATTACGGCCAGGAAATTGAAGAAGATTGCGAAGACAACAATAGCATCTCTCGCAATATGTTCGTATTGAGTGATCTATTGATCCCGATCGCCCCTTGCGACCATGCCATTGTCAATGATCCGGATCTGACGCTTTACGCCTCTACGGGTAAACCGATTTTACCGGTCTTGCCTTATGTGTTCGAGCTGGATACAACGGAAAATTTCGATAGCGGTATTAAAGAGGTCTATACGACCAGTGCTCCGGGTGGTGTGGTCACATGGACACCCACACTTGACTTACTACCCAATACCACCTACTACTGGCGTAGCAGTAGCGTACCTGATGATGGCAGCAGTTACCGCTGGAAAGTACAAAGCTTTACTTACCTGCCTACTTCTAGCGATCTGGGCTGGCACCAACAGCACTACTACCAATACATCAAAGATGATTACAACAATATCTTGCTGGATAGCATCGCTCGTGATTTTGAATTCAAGATCAATGAGAACATCATTAGCGTGACCAATGATTACGATAATCCTGAAAATGCAGCAGTACTACTTAATGGAGGTGTGCTAAATGAAGGTACTTGCTTATATGATGCCTTTGGCCAAGACTGTAAGGGTGGTTTGGTATTCAGCGTACTGAAACCGGGTCCGAACTTAGAGCCGCTTAAATCAGAATACATCAGTGGTTTGTCTTGTGACAGTAAGGGTACTTATGGCAATATTCACTGTGGTTCGTTTGATAAATACGTTTTTGAGTTTTATACCGGACCTAATTTCTGGGAGTCGACCGGACAGTTAGATTCCCTATCCAATTTCTTATTGAACGTAGTAGAAACGGGTGATTATGTAGTGGTGTACAGCAGTCATGATGACCACTTGGCTTGGATGCAAAGTACTGCGACCACCTTCTATAATGTCATCGAAGTATTCTTAGGCAGCATCGGCCTAACAGCTGAGCAGATATCGGGTCTGAATGACGAGCTGCCTTTTATCGCTTTTGGTCAGCGATATGGTGATTACAGCCTGACACAATTGATTAAAGGAGCAGATCAATCGGCACCGATCAACTTTTCTATTGACCTCAGTACGAATACCGGTGTGGGTAGTATATCCTCCATACCTGTCGGCCCTGCCATGAGTTGGGATAATCTGAATTGGAATTTTGACCAAGTAGATGAAGCTATGGTTGATCTAGAAGTCTGGGGCTTGAACACACCCGCTGATCCAGAAGCGGATTTGCTATTGACCACCGAAGGTGGTGAAGGCAATTTAGACCTAAGTAGTATTGATGCAGAGCAATATCCATTTGTTCGACTCAAGGCCTTAGTCGTGGATACGCTCAACTACGCCATGCCGCAACTACAAAGCTGGACCGTTTCTTTTGATCGTTATAGAGAAGTGGCACTGAATGCAGGCGCGCTATTGAGCCTGACAGAAGATACACTACAAGAAGGCGAAAACCTAGAATTACAACTCGCACTGGTCAATGCCGAGCAAACCAGCATTGACAGCTTAGTGGTAGGCTATACCGTTATTGATGAGGAGAATGTGCAGCACCCCATCTCCTACCCTGCTTACCCAAGTATGACGTCTGGTGAGGCTGCCGAGATCAGCTTCGATTGGAATACCGTAGGTTTCGGCGGGGAGCATTTGCTGCGAGTGGAGTTGAACCCGGAAAGCAGTGGCATTGGCGAGAAATACAGCTTTAACAATGTGATCACACTACCCTTCTACATTGAAAGCGACCAGATCAACCCCTATGTGGAAGTCACCTTTGATGGCGAGCACATTTTAGATGGAGAGTTGGTCAGTGCGAGTCCGGAGATCGTCGTTCAGATCACTGATGAAAACCCATATTTGGCACTGAATGACACTGCCGATTATGAGTTATTCCTCACCTACCCTGATGAGAACGGTATAGCAACTGATGAGCAGTCCATTGCTTTTGATGACCCGATCATTCAGTTCATCCCTGCCAGTGATACAGATGCTTTAGAAGGCAACAACCAAGCGCGCATACAACTCAACCCCAGCTTCACACAAAATGGGCAGTATGAGTTGAGCGTACGTGCCAAGGACCGCAGTGACAACAGCTTCGCCAAAGCCGAATTCAATGTGTCTTTTGAGGTCATCACAGAATCCACGATCACCAATGTGATCAACTACCCGAACCCCTTCAGTAGCGCCACACGCTTCGTGTTCACCCTAACGGGATCAGAAGTGCCAGAGTACATGAAGATCCAGATCATGACCGTTAATGGCACCGTGGTCAGAGAAATTGACCAAAGCGAATTAGGACCGATCCATATTGGAGAAAACATCACCGATTTCGCCTGGGATGGTACAGATCAATATGGCGATCAACTGGCTAATGGCGTCTATCTCTACCGCGTCATTACCCGCCTAAATGGTGAAAGCATAGAACACAATGCCAATGCTTCAGATGCCTACTTCCACAAGAAAGGCATCGGTAAAATGTATTTGATGCGCTAAGTAAGAGATTTCGATTTTTCAGTTGGGTGCGTTCATACCAAAAAAAAGAGAGCAGTTTTTTAGAAAACTGCTCTCTTTTTTTTGGTATGAACCGGGCTATCCGTTGCAATTCGGCGGCTGTTCGCTGCTTCGCTGGCAGGCATAAAAATGGCTACCTCCGGGCCGCCTTTTTATGCCGCCGCTCAGTGCGCTCCTTAGCCCCCTCATTTCCACTCCTATCCCTCGCACGGAAAACTCTTTCAAGTTACTATCACGTCTGCAAAATCCCTACATTATACGCACGCTCAATGGGTGCGTGATCAGCGGCTTCAATACCCTGACTGATCCACTGGCGGGTATCCGCAGGATCAATGATGGCATCTACCCAAAGGCGGGCGGCGGCATAATAGGGCGAGGTTTGTTTTTCGTAACGTTCTGTGATCTCTTTTAATAGTGCATCCTTTTCCGCATCGCTTACGGTCTCTCCTCTTTTCTTTTTACTGGCTACTTGAATTTGTAGCAATACTTTAGCCGCTTGTTTACCGCCCATCACCGCTATTTTGGCAGTCGGCCAAGCAATCATTAAGCGAGGATCATAAGCTTTGCCACACATGGCATAGTTACCCGCGCCATATGAATTACCTACTACTACAGTGAACTTAGGCACTACGGAATTACTCATGGCATTCACCATTTTCGCCCCGTCTTTTATGATGCCTCCTTGCTCTGAGCGACTGCCTACCATGAAGCCATTCACATCATGTAGAAATACTAAAGGAATCTTCTTCTGATTGCAATTCATGATAAAACGAGCAGCCTTATCCGCACTATCGCTATAAATCACACCGCCGAATTGCATCTCGCCTTTGGCACTTTTGAAAACCTGTCTGTCATTGGCAACAATACCAACAGACCAGCCATCAATGCGCGCATACCCACAGATGATGGATTTGCCATAGCCTTCTTTATAGAGCGTAATTTTAGAATCGTCTACCATGCGCTTGATCAGGTCGATCATAGCATAAGGTTTGGCTCCTGCTTCCGGGTATATCTGATAGACCTCCTCAATAGGGAATTGCGGGTCTTTGGCTTCAATTCTATCAAAACCCGCTCTATCCCGTTCGCCATAACGACTCACTAGGTCGCGAATGGTTTCCAAGCAAGTTGCATCATCAGGCATTTTATAGTCAGTCACTCCACTGACCTCTGAATGCATGCTCGCACCTCCTAAGTCTTCTTCCTCCACGTTTTCACCGATCGCAGCTTTTACTAGATAAGGTCCTGCTAGGAAGACCGAACCCGTTCCTTCAACGATCAAAGCCTCATCAGATAAAATGGGTAGGTAAGCACCACCTGCCACACAACTGCCCATAATAGCAGCGATCTGCGGAATACCCATACTGCTCATGATCGAGTTATTGCGGAACATTCTTCCGAAGTGCTCTTTATCCGCGAACACATCTCCTTGTAAGGGTAAAAATACCCCTGCGCTATCCACCAAATATATAATTGGGATCTTGTTCTCTATGCTGATCTCTTGTGCACGTAAATTTTTCTTAGCCGTGATCGGAAACCAAGCACCAGATTTTACGGTAGCATCATTAGCTACGATCATGCACAGTCTGCCACTGACTCTAGCTAAACCAGTGATCACCCCACCAGCCGGACAGCCTCCATACTCCTTATACATTTCAAAACCAGCGAACGCGCCGATCTCTAAGAACTCCGAATCGCGATCGATCAATGCCTTCACCCTTTCACGAGCGGTCATTTTGCCCTTCGCCTTATGTTTTTCAATGCGCTTCTGACCACCTCCTTTATGGATTTTGGCCAAACGTTGTTTCATGCTGGAGACCGCCAGTTTCATGGCGTCTTCATTCTTTAGGTGTTCAATATTCTCGGTCATAATAGTAGAGCGACTTCTATGGGGGAAATTGGAGCGCAAAAATACGGAAAAAGAGCGCAATTCTTTTCCAAATCATTTGGTCATATGCTGCTAATGCACTTATCTTTGCCCCTCGGCGAGTCTCACACGACCAGCTCCTACTTAATCCCCCAGGGCCGGAAGGCAGCAAGGGTAGGTGGTTGTAGCGGTGCGATGTGAGTAGCTCGCCTTTCTTTTTTTATAAGCGGAGCAGCCCAGCAGTTTTTTAAACTGCTGGGCTTCTGCGTTTATAATTGCTTAAGCATTACTTCGCATTTAAGTCTAAGCCATCTAAATCCGAAAAACTCTCAAAAAAAGGTTGGCTTCTTTCAATTTACTTACAAAAAATTCGTCTTGCCTAAGTTGATAAAAGCAAAGTATTCTATTGTAGTAAGAATCAGTCGTATGCCCGAATAAGTGAATGGAGTGGTCAAAATAGATCAGTGCCGAATCGTATAATCCAAGTCCGTATAAAATACCCGCCATTTCAAAAGCCAGGTCTTGTGGCTCGATAAAGGCGAAATACATGCGCCAAGTTTCGTCAATAGTCTCCGCTAAGCGCATGCGCTCGTTAAAGGTTACGCTTTTAGCAAGCTGTTTTATTCTTGGCATTAAATTTTGGAACAGGCTGGAATCATAAGCCCCTAGACGTAAAATCCCTATGATTTCCACAAGGCTCATTTCGCCTACATTTTTGTAGCAAAACTTCTTGAGTCCGTTATAGTCGTCCGGACCGAATTCATTGACAGAGCGTTGGTAAGCGGCTTTTGTTTCCGTATAGGCATCACTATCCTCAACGAACAGTAAGCAAGCCAATTCTAAGTGAAAGGTAGAGCGTTGAGGAAAATAAGCCATACCGCCATGCGCCTCGCAAAATTTGCCCATAGCATGATAATTCACCGAGAGCGAAAAGCTACCATGTGTGATCAAAACAGGTGGTTTAGCATGTTCTAAATCGTGTACCTGATGAAAACCCTTATCCATTGAGATCAAGATGATGCCTTCTTCTGATAATGCCCTTAAGTTATTCAGGCATCGAAGTCCTAAATGAGGAAAGCAGAGGTAGGTATTGAAGACCAACGAACGGTAAGCTTCTATGATCTGATTGAATATTGGTTCAACATAAACCGACTTGGCAACAGGACGAACGAAGAAGTCGGTTTTCAAACTATTGATCAATTCCGAAGGAGCAGAAGTTTCGGGGTCAATTGAAGTTTTCAAGCCTACGGAGCAAGTAGCTATACTTCCATGATCAAAACGGAAAAGGTCTGTAGGTATGGAATCAAAAAAATAATTGGCAATGACCAATAAAGGCTGTTTTAAATCGGCTTGACCTATAACTTGATTCGAAAAACGCAGTTTGATCTGATTATCCCCTATGGCATCAAAATAGGCACAATCCAAACGTCCTTGTTCATAATATTTCGCCAACTGTGGATGTTCCAGAAAAAAGGAAAGATTATCTTCAGCAATATCACTCAGGATATAGCAGAAAGCAGGTAGTTTTAAATTCACTTGGGCGGCCAGGGCTTCTAAATGTCTGAGGGTGTGAAAAGCTAAGCGACCGTGCCCTGCTCCTAATTCTAAAATATATACGGTTTCTTCTATAGCCCCTTTTGCCGCGAGATCCTTTAAAATACCGAAGATCAGTTCCGCATAAGTTTTACCCACCATAGAGTTGCTGGTGAGGTTATGGGGTACTTTACCTGACTGCCAAGCCTTAACTCCCGCTGATTGATAGTAGTCGCGGTTCAATTGCCAGATCATACTTTCGGCAAAAGGTTTGGCTGTTTCTAATACATACAGCTGTTCACTCATGAAGCGGTGATTGATCAAGTGGAGAAATAATTCATCCAAAGCTTGGTAGGTCGTCACTACTTAGTCATGAAGTAAACAGTAAAAACTAACAAAGATTTAAACTCAGTATAAAGATAATCATTTCTTTACAGATTCATCTTTTTTTAATGACCTGCGCGAGGGATAGGAGTGGTAATGAGCCCGACGAATGCGCCCTGTTTGGCGGCGTACGATAGCGACCTCGCGAAGCTCATTGTACGCCTGCCAAACAGCAGCAGGCGGCGGGTGAATTTTAACGGATAGCCCGACCCCAAGTAAAAATGCGCTAATAAGCTGGTGTAACTACAGCTTATTAGCGCATTTTTACGTAGGACGCGCCCAATATTGATTGATTGATAGCTTAGCGCATCAACAACATTTTACCCATTGAGATATGTCCTGACTCGAAGTGAATGTGATAGGTGTATAAACCTTCTTTGATATCAGTGGCGTTCAATTGCAACACATTGGTGCCTGCGGTATGGCGACCATCAACCGCATAAATCTGCTGCCCAGTGGTATTGGTCATGATGAAAGTATAATTACCACTTTCAGGAGTGCTGAACAAAACTTGCGTTTCTCCTTGGAAAGGATTGGGCGCACAAAGGCTTTCGTAGGTTTGAGCAGGTAAGCCTGTTGTTTCTTCCTCGCTTGACTTGAAGGCTAAATTAGCGATCTCAAGCGATAAATGATCCGTAGTTTCCCAGTCTCCTTTGAAGGTGAAGGCGACCATTTTCACATCCTCCCAATTCATTGGTTCATCCGTACCATTTGAGAACAGCTGCTTAGATAAGTTGATCGTACGAGTGTCTTGAGCGGATAGCTGCACATTGGCGCGGTACTGCTCACTCCAATCGCTGATGCTTGATTTTACGATGGTTACTTCTACATTGCCCTCACCAGTGAAATCAAAGCTCAAGTTGTTGTAGGCTTCCATATTCGTAGCACGGAAAGACGGGCGAATGGCGCGATACACGGTAACATATTCAGTCAGCTCTGCTTCTAATTTAATATCGCGGTCGATAGGGAAACTTTCCGCTGTTGGATACTGAATGCTTGTAGGTGTTTCAATGGTGAAGTCTTCTATGCTTGCACCACTTTGACTGTATTCTAACCCCCATGCACCATCTGCCATATAGATGCCATCTGTAACGCCTATACCTTCTACATTGAAGCTACAGCCGATATCGAATAGTGAGCCTGTTTCAATTTGAATAATTTGGTTCGTTGCACCGCTTAGCATTTGTGTTGTTTGGAAAGATTCACGTTCCGCATGCTCGGTACTGGCTTTGGTACCATATACATTCATGGCTTCACTGCCTGATGTATTGGTCATTTCAAGCTCAAGCACGCCATTAAGGTAAGTACCACTTTTCACATATACCGCTGGTTCTTCACCAGTGATCACCTCCGCGATCGGGGCTTGTACCTCCATCAAATGGAAAATCTCTCCTACTAATGCGTGTAAATCGTTTACGGTTCTTGCCCATATCTGGAAGTTGAACCATTCTTCTTGTGTACCATAATCATCGCGACGCCAGTGGCTCTCAGCGGTAAAGTAATCACTACCATCATTCATATAGGCCGCAAAGCTGGCGACATATTCCATATAGCCTTGTGGTTGGGAAATGGCCGTGATCAAGATATCATGTCCGTCTACAGTAGTAGTAGTGATTTGCTCTATAGCCGCTCCACGTAAACGGTCGCAGATATACTTCGTATGCTCATAAACCGTTTCTTCTGTACTGATGGCTAAAACGGATGCCAGGCGTGCTTCATTCGCATCATGTATGTCCACAGAATAGATCTCGTTTGCATTGGTAATGTCTAAAAGATCCGTAGGGCTTGATATATAGCTTTGAGTACCATCAATGGCGTCAATAGGAATCAATTGATCAATGGTAACTGAGCTGCGATCGGCATTGGCTCTTCCATAGGCGGCAGGGCGAGTGATTTTCTGTTCAGCCGTATTGTAGGAACGTCCGGCAGTACCATTGATCAAACGGGTGTAGTTGCGGTCAGAGATCAAGCTGGACAATCTTCCATTGCTCTCTAATCCTCCTTCGCCTCCACTGCTGACGAAACAATCCGGGTCAGCACCATCAATTAAGCCATCGCCATCATCATCTACACCATTACCACATTCTTCCGGGAAAACCGGCGGCTCTGATAGTGAACAGTTCATTCCGTCATTATTCCCATTTGGCAAGGAGGTTGCGAGGTAGTTGAACGTAGCAACTGTACCATCTCCATTAAAAGTAGCTTTGTATATACTACCATCTCCATTTTTGTAGAAGTAAGAATCACCATTCACATCCGACCAAGCCGCACCAAAACCACCACTTCCTGTTAACGAAGAGTAATCTCCTATTTCAGCCACGGTCTTGGCAATAGGATCCACTTCGATCAATTTACCACCATTCATACCATAGTACATACCTGTAACGGGATTAACCGTAATATCAGCCGGACCGCTGGTCAGGGTCATAGAACCCGAAATCGTTAAATTTTCATAGGTCAATACAGGCGGTAATTCACTTACATCAATAGTTGTATAATACCAGTTTCCACTAGTGTAACCAACCGAATGCCAATTGCCATCTGTATCGAAATCCGCTACATGCGAAGCACCATAGAAACCACTGATCGCTCCTAGGTTCGTAGATGCGCCTGTGTTGTCAATGCGTAATAGCACCGCACCTGAACCGATACCGTAAATGTAACCATCTTGTACATTATAGCCCGCACCATTGTAATTCGTAGAAGAAGTACCAATAGTAGTGTAAGTACCCGTTGCAGCGTCCAATACTTTAAGTGTATTACCGTCTACTACTTGGAAGAAAGATTCACCACAAGTGATCGCTAACTCACATCCCGTGTATCCTGAACATTCCGGATCCGCACAATCAACCATACCATCCCCATCATCATCAATACCATTGTCACATATCTCTGCTGCTTGGGCCGCTTGTAGACCTGTTACTAACAAACAGAAAAGAAATAATTTAACTGCGATTAGAAATGAAGCATTTAAACGTATGCCCTTCATTAAACGACTCATCAAGTAAACAAATATCATAGCATGTGTGATTTTTCATTTTTACAGATGCTTTCTTTAATTCAAAGTTGTAGCCAAAAGAAGCACACACACCATGTCATTCATTATCAGTCACTTACAAATACCAACTCACATACTCGTTGTTTCAATTAAAGATTGCATTCCCATTGTGGGAGAAAATATCGCTAACGAACTTTAACAGCCTACTTATGGATAATCTATTGTATCGCAGTATATTCATTGCTGATTAAATCAATCAATCTACAATCACCCCCGCAATTAAAACGCCTTCGTTTTGAAAAGAAGAAAATTCATACAATTGGCCGGTATGGGAATGGGTGGCGCTATGCTACAAGTACCCTTATTGGGTGCCGAAGTGCCCCTAGAACGCATGACCGACGGCTGGATCGAACGCAGCATTAAAAAGAAGCTTTCTGATATCGCTTTGAATGTTGCCCGTTCCGCCCGAGCCGAATACTGTGATGTTCGCATTGGTCGCTATCTCAACCAGTATGTCCGTACCCGTGAAGACAAAGTACAGGGTATCACTAATACCGAGAGCTATGGTGCCGGTATTCGAGTCATTGTCAACGGCACTTGGGGCTTCTCCGCCACCAGTGATGTAACAGAACAAGGCATCACTCTTGCCACTAAGCAAGCAGTGGCTATTGCTAAAGCCAATTCTCGCATTCAGAAAGAGCCTGTCAAACTGGCTCCGGTAAAAGGCTATGGAGAAGTGGAATGGAAAACCCCCATTGTGAAAAATGCGATGGAAGTACCTATTTCCGAGAAAGTGGAGCTTTTACTAAATGCCAATGCGAAAGCTGCGGAGAATGGTGCCAGCTTTGCGAACTCCGCCTTGTTCATCGTCAATGAACAGAAATACTTTGCCAGTTCGGATGGTAGCTATATCGATCAGGATGTGCACCGTTTATGGCCTAACTTCTCGGTAACAGGCATCAATAAAGAGACGGGTAAGTTCCGCTCGCGCCAAGCACTAAGTGCGCCTGTGGGCATGGGTTGGGAGTATATGGTTCCCAAAAAAGAAGACCGTATCGAATGCCCAGGTGGAGTGATTTTATATAAGGATAGCTACGATATTTTAGAAGATGCTGCCATAGCGGGTAAACAGGTAGTAGAAAAACTCACAGCCAAGAGCATTGAACCGGGTAAGTATGACCTTGTACTTGAACCCAATCACTTGGGCTTAACCATACACGAATGCGTTGGTCACCCGCTTGAGCTAGATCGCGTATTGGGTTACGAGGCTAATTACGCAGGTACCAGCTTTGCCACCATTGATAAATTCGAGTCAGGCAAATTCGAGTATGGCAATAAAAAGGTGAACCTATTCGCGGATAAAACACAAGCCAACTCTTTGGGTGCTGTGGGTTATGATGATGAAGGGGTGAAATGTAAAGAATGGGATCTGGTTAAAGACGGTATCTTGGTGAACTACCAAGCCATTCGCGATCAGATACACATGATCGGACAAAAAGAATCTCACGGCTGCTGCTTTGCGGACAGCTGGAGTTCCGTTCAATTCCAGCGCATGCCGAATGTTTCCTTGAAGCCGGGCACGAAGCCTTATTCTCCTTTTGACATGATCAAAGATGTAGAAAAAGGAATCTATATCGTAGGACGTGGCTCTTACTCTATTGATCAGCAGCGCTACAATTTCCAATTCGGTGGTACGCTGTTCTTCGAGATCAAAGATGGAGAGATCGTAGGGCAGGTAGAAGACGTAGCTTACCAAAGCAATACCCAAGAGTTCTGGAACTCTTTGGAGTCTATTTGCGACGAAAAAGATTACCGCTTATTCGGTAGTTTCTTCGATGGTAAAGGGCAGCCAGGGCAAATATCTGCGGTATCTCACGGTAGTTCTACTACTCGTTTCAACGATATCAATGTGATCAATACTGCTCGTAAGATTTAATATACCCTCTTAACATAGAGGTAGTTTAAATTTATTTTCTCGACCTTACCTCTAAGTCATTGATCCTGAATATTTCAGCTTTTTTTCGCCCCGTACTTTTCAAGTACGAAACTCTAAAAGAGCTTCATCTTCAAAATCAAGCACTTAGCTAAGGTTCAGATAAAAAACTTTAAACTACCTCATACTATAAACAGCTATAAAATGGCTATTCTAACAAAAGAAGAAGCTCGCAGCATACTGGAAAAGGTGATGAAATTCTCCAAAGCCGACCATTGCTCCGCTTCTCTAAATGGATATACTGGGGGTAATATTCGTTACGCCCGCAACTCTGTGACCACCTCTGGTATGGAACAAAATATCAGCTTGGCGGTCACCTCAACATTCGGTAAAAAATCTGGTAGTGCTACCATCAATGAGCTAGATGAAACCTCTTTGGAAAAAGTAGTTCGTCGTGCGGAAGAATTGGCGCGATTGGCACCAGAAAACCCAGAGTTCATGCCGCCTCTTGGCCCGCAAAAATACCAAGAGTCGAAAATGCACTTTGATAGCACTGCTAAAATGCGACCAGAAGATCGCACTAAAGTAGCCGAAGACAGTTTAGTACCAACTGAACGTGCTGGCTTAGTAGCCGCAGGCTTCATGGAAGACTACGACAGCTTCGAT
>JAHDGT010000425.1 GCA_020631675.1 Bacteroidota bacterium | reverse complement strand
ATGTGATGAAGTTGTTAAACCCCTTATAAAATACATAAATGCCAAGTCGCTTTGGTTATATTCGCGCTTTGCCCTGAATTCATTACTTACCTGTCCAAGTATGCCTAACAAAAGCCACGAGATCATTCAGAAATACCTAAGCAGAGAAGCGAGTTCCGCCACGAAAACCAAAGCGCGGCGCATGTTCCAATCCGGCTCCTTCAAACTTCGACGTATTGATCTGGAAGGACAGTCTGCACAATACGAGGTAGAAAGCCAGTCAGAATACAAGAAGAACTACATGGTCTCGGTACGTGACTTCGGGCATCCGAGACGGCTCCATACCGAGTGTACCTGCCCTTATGACTGGACCGGCATCTGCAAACACCAAATGGTGGCACTATTAGCACTGGAACAACTGCTACTGGAACAAAGCGAAGATTATCAGGCAGAATACGAGCAGTCGAATACCGAGATCAATATGGAGGAGATCGACCATACCCTGATCCGTTACAACACCTCCTCCGACGCATGGAAAAAAGCTCAGACCATCGCCGAAGAAAAAGCCTTGGACATCAGTACGGATGAGTCCTTTACGGCTACTGCTAATTATACAGATGAAGATAGTGGTGAAACTTATCAAATCAAGATCCGCAAAGATGGTCGAGACACCTTTGCCACTTCTTGTACTTGTGATGAGCGCAACCACCGACTTTGTATGCACAAAGCGGCTATGTTACTACAGCTGCACGAGCAAAAAGGCAGCTATGCCTTTGACTTGATGCGCGACTGGAATCAGCGTAAAAATGAATTATTAAGCGAGTATGGCTACAGCCTTAAAGACGATATCGGGAAGAAGTTCGATTTCAATATGGGACGTAAAGGTCCTCGGCTGATCGTACTGGATCGCTCATTAATGAAATTAGAGGATCTGGAACGGTTCAATCTATCTGAAAGCAATTCACCAGAAACCCGACGCTTCAAAATCCCTAAAAATCCGAATGCGCGCAATAAGAAGGGCAAGCAAGAAGCTAAAGAAAACCCACGCTCTTTCGGGATGGCTTATGTGCTCAGCCTAGGAGAAACAGAACGTCCGCCTGGCTTTGAGCTGGTACCCGTTGTTGGTAAATTAAATGAAGAGCGAACGGCAGTGCTTTCTCATGTGGAAGCCTTGTCTCCGCATTATGGCGGATACAACTTACGCCACATCCCTTTGATCAATGAGGTTGATCTTCGGATATTGCAACTCAGTGAAGAATTGCATTGGAGTCAAGTAGCACATTATGCCCAAGAGCATACAGATGCAAGAGTCAGCTATGAGTGGAGTCAAGGCGGCAAAGGCTACTTAAAGGCAAATGATCTGGATATTGAAGATCGTTTAGTGGTCAATGCTTACATCCATAAGCGGCTTCTTGAGTTAACCGAACTATTGAAACAACGCCCTTTCTACCTAAGGGTGCAGTCTAATCGAACGATTTCAATCGGCAATATCAGCCAGCTGCATGTTTCCTCAGAAATCGCCGAGCCTCGATTCACATTAAGAGATGCACAAGAGGAAGACCTGATCGAATTGGCTGTTGAGTTGAAAGTAGGGGACAAAACACTTGTTTTATCTGACTTGATGATCGTAGGCAGTCATTTCATACTTAATGACGCCACTTTATTTTGGCTGAGCGATGTATCGGCTGCCCAGCTTCTTGAGTTAATGGGAGATGAGGCACGTATCAAAGTAAGAAAGGAAACTTTAGCTGCTTTCTTACAAAAGGTAGTCTTACCTCTACGTGGGAAATACCCCTTGGAGATTCAAATCGACTTGGATATTATTCAAGAAGAACGTCCGGGTGCTGCCCGACTCTACCTCAAGGAAACAGAAGATGTCTTAGTGCTTCAGCCTGTAATGGTCTACAGTGAGCAGTTGGTGGAATTAGACCAAAGCATAAATCTTGTTTTCGAAGAAGACGGAAAGATCGTTGAGCTGCATAGGGATCAAGCGCAAGAAAATGCTTTTGCTCACTTCCTTCGCAATGCACACCCCGACTTCGAGGAGCAGTACCATGAAACGGGTGGGAGGTATTTCTATATGCCTTACAGTAGGGTGATGGAAGATCTTTGGCTGATCGACTTCCTCGATCAGTTAAAAGAACAGCACATCGAGGTATTCGGCTTTAAAGACTTGAAGCAATTCCAGTACAACATCAATCGTCCGGATTTGCACTTCCGAGCAAGTTCGGGTATTGACTGGTTCGATATTAAGGCAGAGGTACGCTTCGGAGATATGGTAGTGCCTTTGAAAGACATTCAGCGAGCTTTATTGCGCGATGAGCATTTTGTGAAGTTAGATGACGGCACTCTAGGCATACTGCCACAAGAGTGGATCAGTCGTTATGGCACCCTATTTAAAATGGGCGAGCTGACGGATGACCAATTCCGCATTTCTAAGATTCACTTTTCTTTGATCGACGAGCTTTATGAGCAAATAGATGACCATGAGGTGCTCTTAGAATTGAGAGATAAAAAGCGCAAACTCCGTCATTTTGATTCTATTGCGAAATTGGATGTTCCAAGAGAAGTTAAGGCATCATTGAGAAATTACCAGCTAGAAGGATACAACTGGTTGGGCTTTTTGAATGAGTTTGGTTGGGGAGGTTGTTTGGCGGATGATATGGGATTGGGTAAAACCATTCAGGTCATCACCTTCTTGCAACACATCAAAGCACAAAAAGGGCATTTGAATTGCTTGGTGGTCGTACCGACTTCACTGATCTTTAACTGGGAGGCTGAAGTAGAAAAATTCTGCCCTAGCCTGAGTGTATACCGCCACCATGGCCCACAGCGTATTCGTCACCGTTTAGCAGACACTTTTTTACAGCACGATATTGTCTTGACGTCTTATGGCATCATGGCCTCTGATATTGAGAAGTTCGCTGAAATTCGCTTTGACTATGCGGTACTGGATGAATCGCAAGCAATTAAAAACCCTAGCACGAAACGCTATAAGGCCGCTCGCTTGCTGAATTGTAAAAACAGGATCGCTTTAACAGGTACCCCGATAGAGAATAACACATTCGACCTGTTCGCACAGATGAATTTCTTGAACCCGGGTATACTGGGTAGTATGGAATTTTTCAAAAAAGAATTCGCCTCACCGATCGACAAGCAAGGAGATGAGTTCAAGCTACAGGAGTTACGTAAAATCATTTACCCTTTCATTCTGCGTCGTACGAAAGAGATGGTAGCGAAAGAGCTCCCAGAACGTACGGAGACCATCTTGTTCTGCGAGATGGATACGGAGCAACGCAGGGTATATGAGCAATTCCGCGACCACTACCGCTTCAAGATCATGGAGCGCATTGAAACGGAAGGCATGGCCAAAGCGGGCATGTACATCTTAGAAGGTTTGATGCGTTTACGCCAGATATGCGACTCACCCGCTATTTTGAAAACAGATGAGGATCATGGCAGTAGTTCTGTTAAGCTCAAAGAGTTGATCACACATATTAATGAGCACAGTGCTCAGCATAAGCTGTTGATCTTCTCTCAGTTTTTGGGAATGCTTTCTTTAGTGCGCAATAAATTGGACGAACTCAATATCTCTTATGAGTACCTGGACGGATCCACTTCGGCCAAAGAACGGCAAAACGCGGTTAACCGCTTCCAGTCCATTGAAGACAGAAGGGTGTTTCTCATTAGCCTCAAGGCGGGTGGACTAGGATTGAACCTGACCGCCGCGGACTATGTGTATCTGGTAGATCCTTGGTGGAACCCTGCAGTAGAACAGCAGGCCATTGACAGAACACACCGAATCGGGCAGACTAAAAAGGTATTCGCCTACAAGATGATCTGCAAAGAGACGGTGGAAGAGAAGATTTTGAAGCTACAAGAGAAGAAGAAGAGTTTAGCTAAAGATCTCGTGAATGTGGAGCCCAGCTTTATTAAAAAGTTGAGCCGAGAAGACGTAGAGTATTTGTTTTCATAGAGGCGAGCTAGCTCATGGCCACTACAACTTCTTTGTTCATCTTGAAATCCATTATCCTCTAAGGAGCGTGCGAGGGATAGGAGTGGAAATGAGGGGGCTAAGGAGCGCACTGAGCGGCGGC
>JAHDGT010000424.1 GCA_020631675.1 Bacteroidota bacterium | reverse complement strand
CGAAGACATGCATAATGAGCTATTGAGCTTAATGCAGAAATTCAAATTGTGCTATACTATACCCAAGTCAAGCCCTCAAGCATTCATTTCGCCCAATCTATTGCCCGTAGAAAAACCAGAATTTGAGTGGAACCCAGCACAGAATCTGATCATTCACTATGAGTATGCATTCATGCCTCAAGGTCTATTAGGTATGCTCATCGTAGACATTCACCACTTGGTCAAAGACATATCTAAATTAGCTTGGCGTACGGGCTGTGTTTTTGAGTATCAAGGTGCAGAAGCACAGGTGGTAGAGACCTATGGCAACAAGAAAATGGAGATTCGAATAAAGGGGGCGCATTGTACGGCACTGTCTACGCTTATTACGGATGCCTTAGATAAAATCCATGCTACTTTTCCTCGTATTCAGGTGAAGAAAATGTTGCCTTGTATTTGTTCGGAGTGTCAGTCATTAGAAACTCCACAATTTTATGAATTTAATGATTTAATGCGGCGTAAAGAGCGAAACAAGCTTACTGTAGAGTGTTCTAATAGCTATGAGGATGTAAATGTTTTGAGTGTTTTGGAGGCGGTGTATCAGCCTGCGAGCAAGTCGGGACCTTCTGCTATAAAAGACTTGATTAAGAAGGGGGAGTTGGAAAAGGCAATAAGGGCTTTAGAAAGCATTCAAAAAGATGAAGCTATTATGCAGTTGGCAAGATTAAATAGAGCCAATAGCGATTTACGCAATAAAATAATTGATTCAAATGCATATGATATGATCATGCAACAAATCACTAAAAGCGTGCTTGAATTATGTGGTGATGAATAAATGCATTTCTTTGATGAAAGAACAGAGGTAAAAGTCCCGAAGGGACGGTATATCAAAGCGATGGATGTGAATCCATCGCAATTGAGGCGGCTAATAAAAGCCTTGGATCAGAGTTGCTGATCTGCACTGGCAAGAGTGTGGAAATACCACCCCGTCTTGCTTCGCAATCCACCCCTCCGAAGGAGGGGAATTAAAAACCACAATACAACACAACACTCACTCTACAATCCCCTTCCAATTCTCATCTGCCTTCGCTTTCAGGTTCGTTTCATCCTTATTCCAGCTTTTTAAGGTGTTGGTGAGAAAAGCATTATAGAACAAATACAACTTACCATCTAAGATTTTAAAGGTTTCTGGGTTCACGCTCACTTTTTCTCCATTCGCACCAATGGCATAAGCACACCAGCCGCCGTATTGTGGTTCATAGTTTTCCGGGCTGGCTATAAAAGCATCTCTATTGCGCTCAGAAGAAAAATAGTAGGTCGCCCCTTGGTAGGTGACCGCCAAATCTTCTGATCCTTCTTTCGCTTCACCACTAAAGTAACTGACAGGGTCATAGCCTTGTATCGCCAGGGTTTCATCTAAGTTAAAGTGCGCTCTGTCTTGTGCGAAAGTGTTAAGGGTAATTCCCAGTAAGAAGATGAGAAGTAAGTGTTTCATGTTTTGGTTTTGTGCTTTAATTAAATCAATGTTGCAAGTATCGTTGATTTTTGAAGTGCGAAGTGTAAGGATTTTTACATTTGGGGAGGGTTGGCATTTTTCCACGCCCAGCAAGAAGCATTTACCTTCGATCAATTATTCTAAATACTGTAATTTACATAGCATGAAACTCCTCATCCTCTTCGGGCCGCCAGCGGTGGGTAAAATGACTGTTGGTAAAGCCTTGAGCCAGATCACTGATTTCAAACTCTTTCACAATCATATGTCGATCGAGTTGGTGCGTAACTTCTTTGAATTCGGACACCCGAAATTTTCGGGGCTGGACAAAGACATTCGTTTCTCTATTTTTAGAGCAGTAGCTAAAAGCGATTTAGCAGGTCTGATCTTCACCTTCGTCTGGGCATTAGACAGCCCTGCCGACATCAGCTATATGGAAGAGATACTGGAGATTTTCAAAGCAGAAAACGCCGAGATACTTTTTGTAGAGCTACAAGCCGATCAATCCGTTCGTCTGATCAGAAACAGAGGGGCGGATCGCTTGGCGGCGAAAGCCTCCAAAAGAAATATAGAAAGCTCTGAAAAGAACCTGCTTCACTCAGATGCGAACTACCAATTGAATACCAATAAAGGAGAGTTCGCGCATCTGAACATCTTCAAAATTGACAATACCCATAAAAGTGCGGAAGAAGTGGCGAGATTGATCAAGGTGCATTATTCGCTTTAGCGGCATTAGCACTAATCCAACTCGATCTCTCCAGCCCCCTGGCGGATCAGTACCGGATCACTATCCGTACAATCCACTACTGTAGAGGGGTTGTTATTACCTACACCACCACCTACGACTAAGTCAAAACGCTTGCCCATGAGGTGGAAGATCTCTTCGGGATCGGTCGGGTATTCGTAGCCATCTTCAAATAAGGGGTCATCATCCGCAAGGCGGAGTGAGGTGGATAGGATGGGTCTGCCTAAAGCCCGCACGATTTCACGAGCGATATTGTTATCCGGCACTCTGATACCTACTGTCTTCTTTTTAGAACGCAATAATTTAGGCACTTCCCCACTAGCCTTCAAAATGAAGGTAAACGGGCCGGGCAGTTTATCATTCATTAGTCGGTAGATCGAACGATCAAAGGGCTTGGTATAATCACTCAGATGCGATAGATCATGGCAAACGAATGATAAATTGGCTTTTTTAGGGTCAATTCCCTTCAATCGGCAAACTTGCTGAATGGCTTTATCGTTATTGATATCGCAACCGATGCCATAGACCGTATCGGTCGGATAGATGATCACACCACCCTGCTCCAAGACCTCAACCACTTGTTGGATTTTTCGAGCTTCTGGGTTTTCAGGGTGTATCTCCAAGTATTTCATTATTCTACACTTTACTTACGTATATTCGCGTGCTGTTTAAAAAACGGCTCGCGAATTTAGGGATTGTCACCCATTCCATCAACAAGGAAGTTTTTGCATTATGTTTGAAAATTTACAGGATAGGCTGGATAGTGCGTTTAAGACGCTCAAGGGGCAAGGTAAGATCACTGAGATCAACATTGCCTCCACACTTAAAGAAATCCGTCGCGCATTGGTAGATGCCGATGTAAACTATAAAATTGCCAAAGAATTCACCAATAGAGTGAAGGAAGAGGCCTTAGGTCAGAATGTGATCACGGCGGTTTCGCCGGGTCAGCTGATGACCAAGATCGTGAAAGACGAGCTGACCGAATTAATGGGCGGCGAAGTTAGTCCGATGAACCTTGAAGGTAAGCCTGCCGTGGTGCTCATCTCTGGTTTGCAGGGTTCGGGTAAAACCACTTTCACAGCGAAGCTGGCGAACCACTTGAAGTCCAAAGATTCTAAGCGCGTCTTATTAGTAGCGGGTGACGTTTACCGTCCTGCTGCGATCGAGCAGCTGAAAGTATTGGCGAAAGCGATCAATACGGAGGTCTATTTTGAAATGGACAATAAAAATCCGGTAGAGATCGCCATCAATGGGGTAGCCCATGCGAAAGCCAACGGTTTTCATACGGTGATCGTGGATACAGCAGGTCGTTTAGCTGTTGATGAGCAGATGATGACCGAGATCGCTGCCATTAAAGAAGCGACCAACCCAAGTGAAACCCTTTTCGTAGTGGATTCTATGACGGGTCAGGATGCGGTGAATACGGCTAAAGCCTTCAATGAGCGTTTGGACTTCAATGGTGTTGTTCTTACCAAATTGGATGGTGATACTCGTGGTGGTGCGGCTTTGACGATCAGCTATGTGGTCACTAAGCCGATCAAGTTCATCAGCTACGGGGAGAAGATGGACACCTTAGATGCTTTCCACCCGGATCGTATGGCAGGTCGTATCCTCGGTATGGGGGATGTGATCTCTTTCGTAGAGCGTGCGCAAGCAGAATTCGACGAGAAGAAAGCCAAAGAGCTAGAGAAGAAGATCCGCAAAAACAAGTTCGACTTTGACGATTTCTTGGTGCAGTTGAACCAGATCCGCAGAATGGGTAGCTTGAAAGACTTGGTAGGCATGCTACCGGGTATGAACAAAGCACTCAAAGAGGTGGATATTGATGATTCCGCTTTCAAGAAGATCGAGGCCATCATTTT
>JAHDGT010000423.1 GCA_020631675.1 Bacteroidota bacterium | reverse complement strand
TCAATTGTACACGCGCATCATGGCACACGACATAAAAGCACCTTTGCGCAGTATCATCAACTTTACCCAAATACTAAAAAATCGACTTGAGAAGTCAGATTTTGAAGTGAATGAAGACATTCAAGATCTGTTTGCTTATATTGAGAATGGTGGAAAGAATATGAACCACCTGGTCACGGACCTGCTTGATTATGCTAGACTTAACAAACAGCAACTCAATTTTCAGAAGGTCTCCCCTACACAATTGGTGAGACAGCAACTGATAGAACTCGACAGTGAGATCAAGAAGAAAGAAGCAATTGTATTAATAGAACAGCTTCCTGATATAGTTGTAGCAGATAAAGTCAAATTGAAAAGAGTATTCCTTAATTTAATCGGTAATGCGCTTAAATTCACTGGACTTGACAAACAACCTACTATAACGATATCTTCTACCGAAGATGAAAATTCCTATTTTTTCCATATCAGTGACAATGGAATTGGTATACCGGCAACATCATTGGATAGGATTTTTGACATGTTCAGTAAACTCCACCCAGACGCGGAATATGAAGGAACTGGAATAGGACTGGCTGCTTGTAAGAAAATAGCAGAATTGCACAATGGATCCATTAATGTCCGTTCTCAAGAGAGAAAAGGCAGTACATTCACTTTTAGTATCTCTAAACAGCTGACTTCTGCTAATTTTTACCCTTAGGCTTTTATCGGATTTCTCATTTCACCAATAAGATCGCATCAGACCAAGTGTTACTGTCTAAACGCAGAATCATTGGCTGATCACTTACATCATCTAAAGGTATATAATGCAACGAATTCGCAGCGCTAGATTGTAGCATTAGCTTTCCTTGTAAATTATAAAGCTGATATTGAAACGGCTCGCTTCCCTCAATTTTCACAGTGTTATTATTCATATTGAAAACACTAAAAGGGGCATCAATAGCTGTTATGTCATTTGTTGATTGCGCATAAACATCCAGACTGTTTACCGCTACACATCCATCCTCATTGGTCGCGATATTGGTCACAAAACCAATGGGAGCATCATTTAAGATTTGAGCGTTCTCCCCGTCTAAATAAAACAGATCATTCAGCCACACATAGCTATCCGCTACAGGTGCTGTTAATGCATCTACACCTTCTATTATCGAGCCTGAGATCAAGTCATAGTCGAACTCGCCTTCTTGCTCGAAGCTTATCGCTTGTTCGGGAAGCGCTGCAGTGAAGTCTTCCCAACGTTCACAGTCTCCTTTCAGGAAGGTATCCAGCCAAGGGGTCAGTAGGCTGAATAAAATTTGATGTTGCTCTTCTCGTTCAATAGTCGCTGGTGGGCAGGTTAATGATTCTCCGGCTTCGCAGGTGACGCTTGGGTCCGCGAAAAAGCAATGCGTTCCTTCGTCTATTTCCACATAATACTTTAGTGTACTGGATAAACCTTCATACATAGGGATTTGATTGCTGGAAGGTGGTGTGATGCAATCATCTCCACCTGCGAAAACTAAACTGGGGATTGTTATGCTTTCCGAAGCAGAGATCGCCGAAGGGGAAGTTTCCGCAGGGGCGAATCCGATCAGTGTTTTGAATATATCATTATTGTTCGCAGCGGCTATAAAACTACTGCCCCCGCCCATGCTGTGACCAGCTACCGCGAAACGATCACTGAATAGACTAAAATAATCGGAAGTTGGGTCGTTTGAAATGGCTGAAAGACTTTCCGCAACGAAAACAAAATCTAATCCGAAGTCTTCATGGCTGGGTGAAAAGCTGCCTTCGGTTTCCACTAAGGCAATGGCATAACCTTGAGGAACTAATTCGTTCACCATATGCATATATGCATTCACATTCATCACGAAACCATGCCCGATGATCAAGGTAGGTGCTGGTCCGTAAAACTCAGGAAATTCATCTTGTCCTACAGGATCCACCCAGTCTGTTGGGTAGTATAACTCAATAGGAACTTCCCTGTCTCCTCTATTCGCATCAACAAAGGTTAGTTCCGTACTTTCTATAGACCATTGCGCGAGTAAGCCAGAGCTGCCAAACACCAATAGACAAAGTATCGTCAGTAATTTTTTCATATATGCTTTGCTTTGGCAAAGCAACACCAATAATAAGATTTGGTTCAAAGAAAATCCCCTCTTCTGGCAAGGTATACCAAAAGAGGGGATTAAAATACTATTGAAATTGCTTTAAGTGCTTGGACTAAAATAACCTTAGCTTATTTCTGCCCAAGCACTTACTTACGAACGAGATTTCTTAGCATCCGCTAAGAATTTCGCTAAGCCTTTGTCAGTTAATGGGTGGTTCAATAAGCCTAAGAACGCACTAAGCGGACTGGTTACCACATCCGCGCCCATTAAAGCACATTTAGTGATGTGTAGTGGAGAACGGATAGAGGCAGCCAATACTTCAGTTATGAAACCGTAGTTGGCGTACATGTCTACGATATCCTCGATCAGATCCATGCCATCCCAAGAAATGTCGTCAATTCTCCCAATGAAAGGAGATACGTAGGTCGCTCCCGCTTTAGCTGCCAATAAGGCCTGACCTGATGAAAACACCAATGTGCAATTGGTTTTAATGTCGTTTTTACTGAAGTGGCTCAATGCCTTCACTCCATCTTTGATCATAGGCACTTTGACCACGATATTAGGAGCGATCGCAGCCAGCTCCTCTCCTTCCTTAACGATGTCTTTGAACTCTGTGCTGATCACTTCGGCACTGACATCACCCTCTACCATTTCCGCAATGGTTTTATAGTGCGCTCGGATAGCGGCTTCCCCTTTAATGCCTTCTTTTGCCATTAAAGAAGGGTTGGTGGTCACTCCATCTATAATCCCTAAATCAACAGCCTCTTGAATCTGTTCCAGATTAGCAGTATCTACGAAAAACTTCATGTTTTGTGATGTTGTTAAGTACTTAGACTAAAAAATGAATACAAATAGCGGTCTCAAGGGACCACAACTACCTAAACGTTTAGCTTAAAAGGGTAGATCATCTACCGGCATGTCATTAGAGAGCGCTGGTGGTGGCACATCTGCCTCTGAATGCGGAGGTGCGGCAGGCTGTTCCATTACTTCGGCGCTGCGCTCGATCTTCCAAACATTCAGATTAGTGAAGTAGGTGGTCGTGCCGTCTTTACGTGTGTAGGGGCGACCTTTTAAGTTGAAATGCACGACCACTTCGTCTCCTTTACGGAAGCCATCCAATAGTAAACAGCGGTCTTGTGTTGCTTGGAACATCGGGTATTCCATATAAGAACCATCAGCGATCTCTAAAGCGAATTCGCGCTTGCGAAAGCTTTGTGTGACCTGTTGCTCTTCGAATATATCGTGTATAATGCCTTTGATCTCGAATCCCATATAAGAGGTATTATTGAAATGTCTTTAAAATATGCCGCAAAGGTACGATTCTCAATTGAGCTAATCCTAAACACACTCTAAAATTGGGGGCAATCCTTCGCAAAAGGGATAGGAACGGAAATGAGTTGGCTAAGGAGCGCACTGAGTGGCGGCTGGTGAAAGCGACCTCGCGAAGCTCTTTACCAGCCTGCCAGCGAAGCAGCGAACAGCCAAGGAATTGGAGAGGATAGCCCGGTGGACGCAGTGGAAAGCTGGCGCTTTCTTTAGACCCGAGACATGAGACCCGAGACATGAGACTTCGTGCAGTGTGTCGAGTTGTATATTTTCTAAAGCCAGCTTTTTATTGCGGGCATTTGCCATTATGAAACGAAACGGTATTAGCGCATTGTCAAATCAGCTCATCAGCACATCAATAGTCCATTATTCAAATTGCCTTAACAACAATAAAGACGGTTTGCTGTTTTCAATTCGTAAATTGCAACTCATTTTAAATGCAAGAAAACAACATACGAAATGGAATATAGAAGATTGGGGAATTCCGGCTTGAAAGTAAGTGCCTTATCATTTGGTTCATGGCTGACTTTCGGCAAGCAGATCGGGGATGATGTGGCTGAAAAATTGATGGGGATCGCTTATGACAATGGCATCAATTTCTTTGATAATGCGGAGATATACGCTCGCGGGGAAAGCGAGCGAGTGATGGGAAAGATTCTGAAAAAAATG
>JAHDGT010000422.1:2433-4100 GCA_020631675.1 Bacteroidota bacterium | reverse complement strand
GTTTAGTCATGGTGAAATGTATCAGGATATGTTGAAAAAGGAAAGCTATACAAATTGGGAGGCGGGCTTAAATGCGATGATTTTCGAGATGAACGCGCTAGGTATTTGCATTGTTGATCAAAACAATAACTTCGTAGCTGTAAATGAAGCATTTTGCCAACTTATTGATTACCCGAAGAAAGAGGTATTAGAGCGTACTTTTCTCGATTTCACTTACAAAGAAGATATCAGTAAAAACCTGTTTAAACTTTCAGAGCTCAATATGAGCGAAAGAGACTGGGTAGAAATTGAAAAGAGATATGTCAAGAAAGACGGGACCTTGATATGGGCTAAGGTTGCAGTACGCCGTTTGCCTTATGATTCTGAGCAAGAAGGCAATTATTATTTAGCCACTATAGATGATATTAATCAGGAGAAAGAATTACAATACCGTTTGTTATCTCAAATGGATGAACTAAGGCATACGAACCTACGCCTCAATCATTACATCAAACGCCAATTAGATTTAGAACAATTCGCTTATTTAGCTTCTCATGACCTCGTTGAACCTTTGAGAAATATCATGGGTTTCACCCAACTGTTAGAACGTAAAGTATCTAAGCTACTTCCCAAAGAAGATATAGAGCTGTTCGATCAGCTAAAATTAGGTACCCAACAACTGAAAGAGGCTATCTTCGCATTGAAGGATTTCGCGGACCTGAACAGCTCGAATGTAAAACCAGATTCAATACCATTCCGGCCATTGATCAAAAATGCGATCGAAAAAGCATTGAAAAGTATTGCTGTTCCCAATGCGGTGATCTCTATGTTCAACATACCTGAAAACATATGGGGAGATCGCTTTAAATTGGAACGCTTGTTTTATGAGCTGATCAAGAACGCATTGCTATTCAAATCGCCTGACATCAAGCCGACCATTAACATCAAATGTGTTGATAAGACAGATGTATGGGAGATCAGTGTACAAGACAATGGCATTGGCGTAGCTCCTGAACATTACGACCACATTTTTTTGCTGTTCAAAAGATTACATACCCATAGAGCTTATCCAGGTGTGGGCATCGGACTGACCATCTGTCGGAAAATATTAGAACAACATTCCGGTAGTATTCACGTGGAGTCAAATCCGAACGGCAGCACTTTTTCCATTCTACTCCCCAAGCCGAATAAAGAACGAAAATCATCTATGCCCGGTCAGGCAACTTTAAACTGGAGTAATAATAAGGCAATTTAAAGTCCCATAGTAATGTTGACGGCTTTCTCACAAGCCCCTAAATTAGCTTCAACATATTCTCTACTGATCAAAGCAAGCTTATCTCTTTCTGTTTGGGTTTCTAATTTCAAACGAAGTGCGGAAACTTCTTTTTCGTTTGTCAATACAAAGGCAGCACCTAATTGCCTCAGCTTAACCGCCTCATTAAACTTCTTGTAATTAGGTCCAAAACTGAGCGCTAAACCATAAACCGCAGCTTCTAAAACATTATGGATTCCTTTGCCGTACCCACCTCCAATATGTGCCCAGTCCGCATATTGATACAAAGAAGACAACCAGCCAATATTATCAACTATTAAGCATCTAGATGCTATTAAAAGCCTTTCTTGCTCTGAATCTAGTGTATTAGCTGATAATTCTGAAAATAACAAAGGCCGTTCTCCTAGTAAGCGCG
>JAHDGT010000422.1:0-2333 GCA_020631675.1 Bacteroidota bacterium | reverse complement strand
TCGCCGACTATGGTAAATTGAGAGCGTCCAATACTATTGAGTAAGGCAGCTGAATCCACGTCTTGTAAAAGAAAATGACTGACATCTTTTAAAACTTTTCGAAAAAAAGGGCCAAGTAATGGATTGAAATAAATTTGACTCCTTCTAAAAGTAGAAGAAAGAGAGTAGATAGGTATTTGTTGTTGAGAAAGTATATCTATATGCGCTCTCCAAAACTCATATTTCACAAATACCGCGAACTTTAAGTTGAACAAACGCAGCCATTTCTTAGCATTCGCATAAGTGTCCAATGGCATATAGGTCACTAGCTCAGCTTGTTGATAATGCTTTCTGATTTCATAGCCAGATGGAGAGAAGAAACTCAATAGTATAGGCTGATCCGGCTGAGCTGATTTGATCGCTTCTATATAAGGTCTTCCTTGCTCAAATTCGCCTAAGCTGGCGCAATGAATCCATATCCATTGCTTGTTTTCAGCGATGTCTAATGAGCTGATTTCATTTTCTAAGCGAGCAAAAAGGTCTTTCCTGCCCGATCGCCATTTACTAGCTTTAGGATATACAAAAGCCGCTAAGAAAATGGCAGCACCATAAACTCGCATGGCCAGATCGTACAGCAATCGCATTAGCTGTCTGTAGCAGGTTCATTACGAAATGCGTCTTTGATCATTTTGCGTAAGCTGACCAAGCTAACCCCTAATAAGCCACCGAATAGGATCGCCATCAAATAGTAACTCAGTTTATTGGGCTTTCTTTCTTTCAGGGGTAGTCGGGGTAGGTCAATGACTTGAATAAGCGGAGTGTTATTGATCATATTCATCCGAGCGATCTCTCTTTGTCGAACCGCTTCCTCATACATCACTCCTAATATCTCGGCAGAGCGTTGTATCTGCTCTCCTTTGATTTTTTTATCCGCTTTGATGGTACGGGCCATCAAAGGCTTTTTATTGCTCTCTAACCATTCCGCAAGACTGTGGTCGGCCCCTAACAAACGATTATAGATACTATCCGTTCTATGGGAAATCACTTCATAAGCGATTTTTTGTTGCTCAACGGTTTTGTTCACATAAAAATCACGTAGAGTAACGATCAGCTCTTCGATGAAAAACTTGCCAAAAAGCGGGGAGTTGCTTTCGAAATTCGCCCTGATGATTCCACTTTGCCCGATATTGACATGCATGTACTTGGCTAACATCTCGTCATAGATCTTAAGTATCGCTTTATTTTCAGCAAAGCTCAATGAATCTTGATGTACGACAGGTCGAAATTGTAAATCGCGTAGTTCCTCAGATTCCCAATCGTCGTGTTTATTGAAAATTTTGATGTAGTGGTTCACTAAGAGATCTTCTTGGCCTTCGATCTCTACTTTTTTGAGCAGGGTTTTAAAGACCATTTGCTGCGAACCGATCAGCTCTCCCAGCTTGTCCGCATTCACTCCGTTTTTTCCGCCACCGATACCGAACTGACCAGCCAACTGCATGATCCCACTCATAGAACCACCGCTATCAGAATTGGTCATGAAGGATGATTTCGCCAGATATTTGACTTTCATATCCGCCGTATACCATTTTGCCAACATGAAAGCACCCACGCAGAGTAATCCGATCCATAAGGAATTGCGTACAAGCTCCTTAAAGTAATCGTACAAGATGGTCAGAAACTGTCGCAAAGTGATAGCAGAAGAAGTTGAAGCAGGAGAATGAATTGGTGTTTGAGCAGATTTAGAATCCATATATCAAAACTTAACGAAAGGCCAAGATACGCAAGTAGAGCTGACATTGGTATGGCTTTTCACCTATTGAGTGCGTTTTAATAAGATCCGTTGCGCGTTTTTGATCAATTTACTGGCCTGTATCAAATGTTTATCTTCTTGCTGCTCTTCGTATAGTTTAAGGTGCTCCATTGCTTTGGCAATAAAGCTGGCGACACTGAATTCGTGCATGCGCATTTTCATATTATCAGAATGCTCAATGAACTTCACCACTTGGTTCATTTGATTCAATCCTGATTTTATGGACACATATTGATCAGGTAGATCCATTCTGGCGGCTATCTTATAGGACCTTGATACCAGCTCCCGCAATTGAGCGATCCCCTTCCAATCTTCCATATGCTTATTGAGCATTTTGTAGAAACGAAATCCGAATGATGCGATCATCAAAATGAAAAACAAAATAAAAACGACAATGCCTACAACGAAAGTGGTGTCCATGAACGTCCATTTTTTAGGTGCGCTCGAAGTTAAAGACAATTCTCCGTTTTTCGGACCGTTTTGAATTTGCCGCGCAAGGGATAGCAGTGGTATTAAGGGTGCTGAATGGCGAGTGAGTGCGCCT
>JAHDGT010000421.1 GCA_020631675.1 Bacteroidota bacterium | reverse complement strand
TACGCCTGCCAAACAGCAGCAGGCAGGGGCTGAATTTTAACGGATAGCCCGACCCGCAGTGAAAAGCTGGCTTCGATTACTTTTTGACCGATAGCTTGTAGGGGCGACCCTTGTGGTCGCCCTTGTGCGGTTTACTATACTTTTTACTCGATAGCAATGCCATACCAGCTTTTTATTGCGGGGGGCGGCATGAGTATCTTCATTGTGCTATACCATAGGATTCTATTTTGTTAAATTGTGGGATGGCGCAGGCAAGCAGCGCCGCTACAATTTCAATATTTACGAATGGAAAAACGGGGGCAAACATAGGTGCACCCCTCTGGTGATTGAATTTAAACTGCTTGTTCGGGGAACTTCTGTCAGCTTTTTGTGATTAGTGTGTTGGAGATGTTAATTTTACGATCATGAGAGATACGAATGCCAAACCAAGGAAGGAAAAGGAGATACGCATTATCGCTACGAATAGGAAAGCGCATTATGAGTATTTTTTGACGCAACGCCATAAGGCGGGGATCATGCTTACGGGTACGGAGGTGAAGAGCGTGCGTGCGGGTAAGGTGAATATGAGTGATGCGTTCTGCTATTTTAAGTATGGGGAGCTGTGGCTGAAAAACCTGCATATCGCGGAGTATAAATTCGGCGGTACGCAGAATCATATTGCGAAGGGGGAGCGTAAATTATTATTGAAAAAGAGAGAGCTGCAAAAGTTAGAAGCTAAGATGAAGGAGAAGGGTACGACCATTGTGCCTGTTGAAATTTTTATTAGTGAGCGGGATCTGATCAAAGTGGAAATCGCTCTGGGGAAGGGTAAGAAGCATTATGATAAGCGGAACTCGATCAAGGATCGGGATATGAAAAGGGATATGAAGCGGTTTTTGAAACGCTAGGGTTAGTAGTTCTTAGTTTTCTTTATTCTACCTTCTTTTTGTCTTGAAACAATGTGCTAATACTGTTTTTTGTTGCTTCCGTTTGTCTGTATGGCTAAGCGGGAGGACACATGGGTCCTCCCCTACAACGGGATTGACGCTTTTTTTAGTTTGTTTCTGCTTTTCTGTATACCCATCTTATGAAAACGGGAAGTAGTAGTAGGTCGGCAAGTAAGGCGGTGATGAGGGTGATGCTGACCAGTAAGCCGATGTAGAAGGTGGCTTTGAAGGTCGAGGTTACGAGAATGAAAAAGCCAGCGAATAGGATCATAGTGGTGAGGCAGAGGGCTTTCCCGGTTTCTAGTATGGTGATGTGGAGTGCTTCTTCTATGCTGGCTCCTTTATCGCGTTGTAGCTTGAATTTGCTGAGAAAGTGTATGGTATCATCTACGGCGATACCGAAGGCGACCATAAAGACGATGCTGGTACTTGCTTTGAGGGCGATGCCGCTGAAACCCATTACCGCTCCGGTGATCAATAAGGGAAATACATTGGGGATCATAGAGATGAGCACCATTTTGGGATCTCTGAATAGTAGGGCCATGATGCAGCTTACGGCTATGAAGGCTACGCCTAAGCCGCTGAATAGGGTGCTTCTTAGGTATTCGTGGTTTTTATCTACTAGTAAGGCGGTTCCTGTGAGTTGGAATTTTAGTAGTTCTGGATCTATATTTTTTTGCCACCATTCTTGGATTTCGGTATTGAGTTTTGTGGTGGCCACGGAACCGATGTCGCGCATATTGGCGGTCAATCGTCCGTATTGGCGATCGGCGGTCATGAAGTCGTTGAGCTGATCGGCTTTGGCTTTTTTAATTTGTCGGTTGTACTTGGCGTAGCTGCGTTTGGCTTCGGTGCTATCCGGCAAACGGTAGTAAGCGGGTGAGCTTCCATTATTGGCTTTGTGTAGGCTTTTGTAGATGGTGACGGGTGAGAATGGCGTGCCTACATCTTCCTTGCTATTCAGATAGTCGTGAAACTTTTGAATTTCTGCCAGTACTATTGGATCATTGATTTTGTGTTCTTTTTGTGGCTCAATGGATACTTCAAACACCCTGACGCCATTTAAGCGGTCTTCAAAAAAGAGCATGTCTTCGCTTACGGTATGTCCTTGTGGTAGGTCATCGAGCATATAGGTGTTGGTGCCTACTTTGCTGATGCCCCAAAGGCACAAAGCCAATAGCACAAAACTGCCGATGGTGACGCCTATTTGTCGGGTTTTGACCCATTGGTAGACCGCTTCCATAGCTCGCTCCCAGAAGCCGTTTTCGGAGGCGGTTTTACCGAGTTTATTGGGTGGGAAACGCTCTAAGATCGCAATGGTGTACAAGACCACTGCCACATATACCACGAGCACCCCTATGGCCGCATATAAACCAAAACCCTTAATGGATACGATATTGGAGGTATAGAGTGAAATGAAGCCTACGGCTGTGGTTATGGAGGTTAGTAAAGTGGCTAAGCCTATTTCTTTGATGGCGATCTGGAGTGCGCTTTTTCGGTCTTTGCCTTTGGCGGTTTCATCGAGGTATTTAGAGAGGATGTGGATCATGTCACTCATGCCCACCACAATCATAAGTGCCGGGAAAAGCGGACTCATAATATCTAAGGCTTTGCCCGTATAGCCTATGATACTCATGAACCAGATCAAGCCCAATACTACCGCAATGATGGAAACAATAACGCCTATAGTTCTGCGTAGTAATAAGCCCATTACCCCTAAGGCAAGTATAGAGGAGATGATGGCGTATTTTCCGAACTCCCGAGAAATGGACGTTACAACTACATTGACCGTATGCGGACGTCCTGCTACCCTTAGTTCATCAAAAGGGTGTACTTTGACATATTCATCTACTGCAGCCATCATTTGCTGCATATCGGATTCGGGGATGCGCTCTTCGTGGGTCAGTATGACAGCGAGGACTTGCGCATCTTCACTCACAAAGCGACCTGCTATGCGTTCATCGGCTAAGATGCGTTCTTTATCGGCTGGGATTTTTTCTGGTGCATCTAAGTGGAGTATTGGAATTCTTGTTGCCCCGATGGGGGTATAGATGAGTTCTTTTATATTGGTGATAGCACTGACATCTGTTACATGGGGCATGTCTTCCAAGCCCTTCCTGAAGGCTTCTGCTTTTTGGAGGAAGTCTTCTTTGAATACGCCTTCTTCTTCGTGGCTGACTAAGCCGAAGAATAGAAAGTTATCGTCACTACCAAAGCGTTCTCTGTGTTCATTGTAGATGTCGAGCAAGGGGTCTTCTGAGGGGAAGAAGGCTTCTAAATCGTGGAAAACATACAACTTACTACAGCCGTAGAGTGCTAAGGCTGTTACGGCTATTAGGAATAGTAGTAGTAAGTTTTGTTGTGTTTTATTGAGCATGCTTGGCAGATGTTTGCTGACCACAGGAAACGAAAAGCAATAGTTTTATGCCTTTATTGCGTGTACCATTACTACAACTGAAGAAGCATAAAGTCGCGAATTTAATCAGACATTTCACGAAAGTTTTTGAGAAATTTACAATCTAATCGTAAATAGGACGCAATTGTATGAATTTGACGGACACCTATAAGCATCAGGCATTACGGGAACAGATGGTGGCACATCTTCAATCTTTGGGCATTCGGAATCGTGCGGTTCTGAATGCGATGTTGTTGATCCCAAGACACTTCTTTTTTGACCGCGCTTTTGTGGAGAAAGCTTATGACAATAGGGCTTTCCCTATTGGGAATGGGCAGACGATCTCACAGCCTTTTACTGTTGCGAGGCAGAGTGAATTGTTATCCGTTACGGCTGGCATGAAGGTCTTGGAAGTGGGTACAGGCTCTGGCTATCAAGCGGCCGTTTTAGCGAGTATGGGGGCTGAGGTCTATACCTTAGAGCGTCATCAAGCATTGCATGAACACGCAAGTGCTTTATTAAAAGTCATGCAGTTAAACAAGGTGCATTGTTATTATGCTGATGGTTTTGAGGGCTTGCCCCAACATAGCCCTTTTGACCGGATTTTGATTACCGCATCAGCACCTGCGATACCTCAGAAACTTTTGAAACAGTTGTGTATAGGTGGAAGCATGGTCGTTCCGGTACAGAATAAGGAGGGTTCTCAAACGATGACTATTATTACTAGAATAGATGAAGAGCAGTTTGATACTGTAGAGGGCAATAAATACCGCTTCGTACCGATGTTGAAGGGGTTGGAGTAATTAGACAATAG
>JAHDGT010000420.1 GCA_020631675.1 Bacteroidota bacterium | reverse complement strand
GAATTCTTCATAGCGTTCTTGGGCTAATGTCAGAGCATCCGGATTAAAGAAACTGAAGCATACGAATGCAAAAGTAATGATATGTGATAAGCTGATTTTCATTCGCTTTTTTTCTTTTTGTAGGGAAGGTATTTTAAGGTTTTCTTAGCAAAATCAGAAACTGCATCATCAAATCTGTTTGGACTGCTAACACCAGAATAGCCGGTAGCATCCCAAATTTTCTCTCCGTTTTCACCATCAAAAAGCTCAATAACAATGTCAACACCATCATGTGCAATACCCTTGCCCGGTATCTGAACTTCAGTGGCATTTCCCTTACCCCTTGAGTAACCTCTATAAACTTTACCACCAAGTACAGCATCTACTTCTAAAAGGTCAGCAATGTCTGTTTTTGTGCTAGAAACTAGAGTTCGCATGTCTGTCACTCCTCCCTCTTCAAGCAAATAATTAGTAGCCTCAATATCTTGTATAGTTATACCTAACAGCTTTCCTTTTTCAATACGATTGTAAAGGTGTTGATGAATAAAGTCTTGATAGAGTATCTCACAATGTTCTATCAATTCTATTTGTTCTTCCTCAGTTAGCTGCTTTCTTTTGGATTTTAGCTCAGGTAAAACCACCTCAATAGGCAAAACAGCGATTCTTTCATGTGATGTCAACTTGTTGTCAATATCAGGTGGCTCATAGATATAGTAAGTTGGTTGAAACCTATTAAATCCAGAAATCCCAACTTGTGCTGAAAGTGGATGTGATATAGCTCCCAATAGGTAAAAGACTAAGCATAGATTTACACACCGCAGAGCTCTGTTAAAGTGTTTGTGGTCCTTCATTATTTCTTTCTTTTCTTATAAGGCAAATACCGCACGCCACGCTTCATAAAATCCCAAATCCCTTTATCCACATTATAATCGCTATTCAAGCCCGCTTTCCCCATCACATCCCACAGCTTTTCACCACTTTTACCGTCGTGCAACTCAATGACCGCATCCGGGCCGGGTTGTAAAGCATTGAATTCAATACCCTGAAAAGCTATGCTAAAGCCACTTGATTTATCATAGCTCCTTTTCACAAAGCCACTGATCACCGCATCCACACCCAGAATTTCCGCGATCTCATTTTTGGGGAGTTTCACCAATTCCAGCATATCACTCAAACCCGCAGCTTTTAGCTTATCATTGGTTGCTTCTAGATGCTGCAGCTGTAAACCTTGAATTTTCCCTACATCCATCCTGAACATGATCCATTCGTGCACATATTCCTGATACATGTATTGATATTCCTCCTCAATGCGCTTCAACTCTTTCAGCCCTTGTTCACTCTGCTTGGATTTATCAAATGGCAGTTGAATTTGAATAGGTAATACCGCTATTTTCTCATGCGTACTTACTTTTTCCGCGATGTCGGGCAGCTTGTAAATGCTGAAATTGTATTGGGCTACTAGTGCATTGGCAGACATCACTACCAAAAGCATTGAAAGCAGAGCTGTTTTTATGATTTTCATGGGATTTGTCCAATAAATGAAGGGAAAAGAAAACCTATTGCTTCTTCTTTAATTTAGAATTGTAAGGTATCGACTTGATTAAATTTGAGAAATTATACTCCGTGATTCGATACGGAGGCTTGATCCCTTTGAAATAATAATTATGTTCCTTAGACCATATTCGTTTTTCCAAAGTTGCATCCCATAATTGAAAACCAGATTCAGAAATAGAACTCATATTCAGGTAAAGATCAGCCTTTCCATCCGGTCGCATCAATACCACACTTCTGTCCGCATCCAATTCAACTTTCAGAAAAACATAGCCACTGATCAGCGCGTCCACGCCAAGGTGTTCGGCCAATTCGCCCATTTTTTTGCTGCGAAGATCTTCCGCATTTTCAACACCTAATTCTGCAAGCAACTTAGTCGTTGTTGACGGGTCTTGAATGTTGACCCAATTCATCTTGCCTTTCATTTTCAACTCATATAGCTTATCAGCATAAAAACTTTGTAACCCATTTTCCAAGGCTTCCACATTCCAGCCCATCAATTCGGCGGTCTGCTCACTTCGCGATGGCAACTTAATGTCTTCCAGCTCTACCATTACTGGTAAAACGGCAACAGATTGATGTTGTTGGGCTAAGGCAAGTACTTCCTTTTTTGATAAAGGCGTCTTCTTTTGTTGAGCATGAAGCGGACTAATGATCATTAGCCCGGATAAAACAAGGCAGGAAAAAACAAATCTGAATTTCATGGGAATGTAATGCTGATTCTTTGCAAATATATATCAAATACTACAATGGTGAATGAGCTGAATTTAGTTCCGATTTGAACAATTAATCAATATGGCGCATGCCCGCAATAAAAAGGGGGATGTTCTGTCGTATAGTAAATTATAGGTGCGGCAAAAACGGCGCGATAAATCGTGCCGCTACAATCGCATTTAGCAAAAATAGCCGTTCCCCTTTTTACTGCGGGCACCGGGCTATCCGTTCCTATTAAGCGCACTGCCTGTCGGTTCGTTGCTGCCCATTGCGGTGGCTACCTCTGGGCCGCCCCCGCAATAGGCGCACTCACTCGCCATTCAGCACCCTTAATACCACTGCTATCCCTTGCGCGTCGCACTTAGTAATAGAATGAGCGTACAGGCTACAGTAGCAGGCACAACCGCATCAAAACCCAGTATCCACGCAGGTTTGATCCAGCCATAAAAACAGCCGAATACAATGGCTTCTCCCACTAATATCCCCGCAATGATACCGATTTGATGTACCCGTTTAGGGTAGTAAATGGCGGCTACTGTAACAGGAAATAAAACCGCCAGTCCGGTAAAGGCATTCTTAGCGATTTCAAAAATGGTGGGTATACTCAAATTGGATATGATCAGCGCAAGAATAGCCAATAAGACAATGAATACCCTACCTATTTTCACTTGATGAGAGAAGCTGGCTTCTGGTTTGATATAAGGCACATAAAAGTCACGGGTCAGCATAGTACTCAAGGCTAAAAGCTGTGAATCCAAAGTGCTCATAAAAGCAGCCAATGCCCCTGTCATGATCGTTGCCGATAGCCAAACAGGCGCGTGCATGTCCAGCATGAGTGGTAATACATTATCAACAGCTTTGCCTTCTAAATCAGGGAAAGACAAATGCCCTAAAACACCAATGATCACCGGGCAGATGAATAAAAAGAGGGGTACAAAAGCATAAAGTACTGTGGAGATCCTAAAGGCTTTGGTGTCTTTTGAAATATAGAACCGCATGAACATTTGCGGGAACATGGGCACACATAAAGCCCATAGTATCATAAAGCTGAACCAACGTTGCCAAGTGAAATAGCCATTGCCCGTGATCTCGAACAGTTCTGGTCTCAGTTGGCTGACTTGTACATTAGCGGTTTTTAACCCGCCGAGTGCATCCGCTACTACATCAACGGCCCAGAACATGAGTACGAACATTAATAGGCCCTGAATCAAGTCGGTCAAGGCAACAGAGCGCATGCCGCCCATGAACACATAAACCACTATGAAGACCATTAGTCCTGCCGAACCATAAAAAGCAGGAATCTGACCATTGGTCATGGTCTCCAGCAGGATACCCGCGCCAATTGGCTGTATGGCCATATAAGGCAAGGTAAAGAGCGTCATGACAAGTAAAAACAAGAGCTTTACCCCTTTGGAGCCCACCTGGTCGCCTATTAATTCAGCGGGTGTGATATAACCGTTTTGCTTACCCAATTGCCAAATAGGGTAACCGATCAGCAAAAAGCTAAGGGCGGCGAAGGCTGTTCCTAAGCCCATCATGGCGTAGTAACTGTAGCCCACTTTATAGCTCATGCCCGCAAATCCCAAAAAGAAAAATGCACTGAAATTGGTAGCAATAAAAGTGAAGAAAAGCACAATACTCCCCATTCCTCTATTGGCCAAAAAATACTCATCCGGCGATTCGCTTTTGGCTTGGCGCATACCGATCAATCCGCTCAGAAGCGTTAAGATCAAATAAGTGGCTATGATGAGGTAAACGGTCATGAGTTAATGTGCTGATATGCTGGTTTTTCAATGTGCTAATGATAGGCAAGGAATGCCGATACAAAGGCATTAATGTTATCCTGAACCACTATTGTCGATGGATTCACATCCATCGCTTTGATGTGCCGTCCCTTTGGGACTTT
>JAHDGT010000419.1 GCA_020631675.1 Bacteroidota bacterium | reverse complement strand
GCGGTTCAAGCTTTGGTTTTACGGTGAAATGTGCGAATGAAAAATCGTGTTTCAGCGGTTGATCATTCGCACATTTTTAATTTTGGGGCATTAACATGCCGCCCCTACAGGGCTGGTGAAAATGGTGGTGGCTTGCTTGCATTCTACTAACATTTCGCCCCTCTGGGGCTGGGGCTGGGGCTGTAGTAGATTGGGTTGGGACAGTTAGGTAATACCGATCCACACTAAAAATAGGTGTCATTTGAAATGATGAAATGTCCAAGAGTTCCAACGGGACGGTATACCAAAGCGATGGATGTGAATCCATCGCTTTGGAGGTGGTTGGTGGCACTACCTGGGGCAGGTTGGGTTAGTGACGTAATGATGAGTTCTGGTGCAAGATTGGCTAATGAAAAAGCTTATGAAATCCGTGTACTCCATTCATCCATTTAATCCGTGATTCAGACAAATGTTTTTTAGTGTGCCTTTTTGAGTACTTGTTTTTCTGCTGAAAACAAGTGATTTTTGTATAGCTATCAAAATCGTAAATCATATACTTTGAATAGAATGACAGGTATTCAATATTTAAAAAATAAGGAGGGGGAAACCACCCACTTGGTTGCTGATTGGAGCATGTACGGAGAGCTGCTGAAACAGTTTTTAGAAGATATCGAGGATATAGAAACCATAAGAAATGGGGAGAATGAGGAGACGCTTTCTTTAGAGGAAACGATTGAAGCCTTAGCAAAGCAGGCTATTCTTCCTGGTGAGGTACGCGAGGGATAGGAGTGGTAATGAAGCCACTGAATGCGCCCTGTTTGGCGGCATAAAAAGGCGGCCCAGAGGTAGCCATTTTTATGCCTGCCAAACAGCAGCAGGCAGGGGCTGAATTTTAACGGATAGCCCGACCCGCAGTGGAAAGGCTGATGCCTTTAGACACAAGACGTAAGACGTAAGAGAAAAGATTTCCTGCTCGATGCCGATTGGCTATCGCACTATTCACTAAAGCCTTTGCATTGCGGGACGCGCCCAAAATCAAATGAGGAATGTTTGAATGCTGAGTTTTGAGGAACAATAACGTTCGTATGTGTATATCTACCCGAAAAATCTTATTTTTGTGGAGTTGCAAAATCAAATGCATGCATTGTAAATGGCAAGAAAAGTAGTTGTAGTAGATGGGGCACGCACCCCTTTCTTACGTTCTGGTACGGGCTATAAAGAGCTGATGAGCTACCAATTGGGGCAGATCGCGATCAAGGCTTTGTTGGATAAGACGCAATTGGATGCGAATACCGTGGATCAGGTGATCATGGGTACGGTATCGGCGAATGTGAAGACGAGCAATGTGGCCAGGGAGAGTGCTTTGCTGGCGGGTATACCGATCAGTACACCTTGTAGTACGGTGACGATGGCTTGCATTAGTGCGAATAAATCGATCAGCATGGGTGTGGATCAGATCGCTTTGGGACATGCCGATGTGGTGATCGCAGGGGGAACGGAATGCCCGAGTGACGCGCCGATCGCGTTTCCGAGGGAGATGCGTAAGAAGTTGTTCGCGAACCAGAAGATGCGGGGCATGGGGGATTATGTGAAGTTCGCCAGTAGCTTGCGTCCTTCTGATTTTGTACCAGAGGCACCGGCTATCGCGGAGTTCACAACTGGTCGTACGATGGGGCAGGATTGTGATCGCATGGTGGATCGTTTTGGTATCACTCGCGAGGCGCAGGATCATTTCGCGGTGCGTTCGCATAGCATGGCGATCGAGGCACAGGAAAAGGGTTTCTTAGCACAAGAGGTGGTGCCTGCGGAATTGCCGCCTAAATTCAAGCTGATCGAGCAAGATAATGGTCCGCGTGCGGATACGAAATTTGAGAAGATCAGCAAATTAAAGCCAGCCTTTAATAAGCCGGACGGTACTTTGACCGCGGCTAATTCTTCTTTCTTGACGGATGGGGCAGCGGTTACTTTATTGATGAGTGAGGAGAAGGCTTTAGAGTTGGGCTATACGCCTAAAGCGGAGGTGCTGAGTTATGTATTCACAGCTCAAAATCCGGATGATGAGTTGTTATTGGGTCCCGCTTTTGCTACACCTGCGGTATTAAAAAAGGCAGGAATGAGTTTGGACCAGATGGATGTTTTGGAGATCCATGAGGCTTTCGCAGGTCAGGTGTTGTGTAACATCAAGTGTTTAGAGGATGCTGAATTTGGTAAGGCACGCGGTTTTGAAGGGGCTGTGGGCAAGGTGGACATGGACAAGCTGAACCGTTGGGGTGGTTCTTTATCTATTGGTCACCCATTCGGTGCTACGGGTTCTCGTTTGGTGAACATGGCTTCTAATAGATTGCATGTGGAGAATGGTACTTATGCTTTGATCGCCGCTTGTGCGGCGGGTGCGCATGGTCATGCGATGATTCTAAAACGTTATGGTGCATAGTTTTTAAGTACCCAGCTTATAACAACAACGGGCAGTGCGTTTGTAGCGCACCGCCCGTTTTTTTGTGCCTGTGATTGTGGAGCAGGAAAGGGCTTCACGACGCACCGGCTACGAACTGAATAACCATGTAGTTATATGAATAGACTTATTCTACTGGAATGGGTTTACCCTTGATTTGCAGCAAATGTTGTTCCAAGCGTAGTAAATCATCCTTACTTAAATGATTGGATTCAAAATAAAGTTCAGTTTTTATCGGAATTAATGACATCACCTCCATTAATTGCTTGGGGGTGAGACTATTCTGACGTAGTGATAGGCTGTTTAAACGTACTGAGCGTGGTAAATCTTCGATTTTCTGAATTTCATTATTTTGCAAGTTCACAGTATTAAGTTGGGAGAGATGGCTTAAGCCCTCCATATCTTGTAATTGGCAGTGCTGCATATCCAACACCTGAAGGTTGACTAAAGAGGCGAGCAAATTAGTTTGCTTGATCGGATTGTGGTGGGCAATGAGTTTTTTAAGGTTCACTAGGTATTGAATGCCATCTAAATCACGAATTCTATTGTGTGCCAGATTTAGGTTTTCTAACGCAGATAAGTATTTGCATACTGCTATTGAAGAGATGTGATTACTAGAGAGGTCTAATTGCTTTAAATTTTGCAAATGCCGTAAACCTTCAATGTTCTCTATGCTGTGCCCTGCAAGGTTTAAGGTATCCAAGTTTTGTAAAAACCGCAGTCCATCAAGATCACTCAGTCGATCGTACTCTAAGAATTGCTGTCCGTCACTTTCTAAAGTAGTGAGTGATAGAAGTGTGACCAGGCTTTCATCAAGTGGGATGCTATTCGTATCCTCGTGATCGATACTATTGAGTAGTACTCGTTTCCAGTTCAGGGACAGTTGATTCCACCAGGCGAGACGTTTTTCAGGTGTATTGAGCTGATGGGTGTAGACACAATCCGCAAACCAATCTTTATGCAAAGCTTCCATACTATTTTTATGGCTTTGCATTTGTTCTAGTATGCTATTGGTACGTTCTTCGGTTTTTTTATGGGCTAAGGTATCCGAACGCTCATCTATCACTCCTTCTAGATCTATACGACGCATTTCTTCTTCGGCCAATCTTGTTTTGAGGGCCTCTATTTGCTCTAATAGTGCAAGGTTTTGTTTGATGAAAACGGTGATCTCCAACTCCTTTTTACTCAGTAACTCTTCTTCACTGCGTTGTGAGCGATGCGTTAGCATGCGTTTCGTTTCCTCGATTTGAAATTTGAGAGAAGCCTCTTTATCGGCGGCTTGTTGTGCCAGTTGTTTCAGCTCTTTTTGTGCTTTAGCTTGCTGCGTCTTAAATTTTAGCTCAGCATTTTCTTGATGGGCACTAAATGCAAGTTTTAATTTCTCTAATTGTCTACTAAGCCGAAGTCGGGTCGTTTCATTTTTTGAAGAAAGGTCGATTTGCTTCGTTTTGGCTGTCGCCAACTCATCAGACAAGCTTCCGATTTCCTCTTTTAAGCTTTGACAGCTATTGGTCAAACCCTCAATAAGTGTTTCTTTATGCTTATTGTCGTTTCTCGAGTCTACTAAACAATCCTGCAGAAAGCGGATGCGTTCTTCAAGCTCTTGTATGAATTGTTGTTGGGTTTGTATTATTTCTTGCAGCTGCTTCGGTTGCATGTTATGGGAAATAGGAATGTAGTGATGAATTGAATACGTAACTTGGATGTGATTCAGTTCTCGGCCAAAATAATATAAGCATTACGAAAAAAC
>JAHDGT010000418.1 GCA_020631675.1 Bacteroidota bacterium | reverse complement strand
GAAATGAAAACAGTCTTGATTTTTGCTTCTTTGCATCAAGGCAAAGAAGAGTAGGTTTAACTATTGAGTTCAGACCTTTTTAGACATGTATTAAGAGGATAACAGCCTTAATCTTTACTTACTGAACTACTTAAAACGCTGATAAGTCCTGCCATTAATGACCAAGCGGTCCATATCCGGATCAACCGCTAAAACCAATTGCATGCGATCAGCAGGCTTAGCAGGTTTAGGCGGATTACTTTCTTGCGCTTCAGTAGTAGAAGATACCGAGCCGGTCAAGGGTAGCGGCGTACGTAAATCGTCTCCTTTAAGATCATAGGCTTCAATGACCAACTGCTGCTCTACCTCGCTAATGATCCTGAAGCGGCCTTGTTGCTCAAATTTAGGTTCAGCTTTGATCTGCAACTGATCCCCCTGAAAACGATAAATGATCTGCCAAGCCGTACCATCAGAAGCCGTACCCTTCCTGATCCATTGCCCTTGAATGTAACGCTCGAACAAACGACGATTTTTACGCAATCTCGACAAGAAATAGGCCAACACTACTACACCGAACAGCACATACATCATCACCAACATATAGGTCAGCGTATTATAATCGCCGATCCAGAAAAATAAGATGTGGGTTAGATTGGACATAGATACATTTTCCACAGAAAACAAAAAAACGGAACACCTCGTTCGATCTTTACGGGTAAAGATACGAAGTGTTCCGTCTGTTATGGCTTAACAAGCATAAGCTTGTCTAAGTATTTAGAGACATATCTTACGTCTATAAATTATTTGCGATTCAAGAAACCGCCCAATAAGTCTTTCGCCTTATCAATAGCAGCACCCTGACCTACATTAGAGATCAAGCTCTCGATATTGAAATCCGCGTCCGCATCATCCTGAGAAGCGAATTTACCAGCCACTTTCTCGATCAACTGAGGCATGATACCAGAAGCAGCTTGGTTAGCTTGCTCGGCATTCAAACCACTGTTCTGGCTGATCTTACCTGACAACTGGCTGATCATATCCTGTACCAAGTTGCTGTTGCCAGCACCTCCGCCACCTAATAATCCCTTGATCGCATCAAGGTTACCACCAGCAATACCGCTGTTCAAAATGTCCATCATAGACTCACCAGCAGCCTGAGCAGTCTGCTCTGCTTGCTCATTAGGTACTTCAGTATTGTTAATGAAGTGATCCTGTGCTTGGTCCTTGATTAAATTGACGATCTGATCTAACATCTTTCGTTGTATTCTTATTAGTTAAAAGTAAAAGCGGTTTACTGCAATAATATTTGCATTTACCGCTTTAAAGACGGCTATATAACTCCATTCGTCACAAAGCGGTTCGCTAGCTGTTCTATAGTAATAGCTACAGTAATGTGAAAATGTTTTAGATGCGACGGAATTCTCGATATCACTTAACGTTTAAACAACAAATCTCGCTTAAATATCGTCAAGCTTAAGAATAGGTATAGTATTTGTTTTTACGATTCTGTGAGATTAGTTGTCCACTAGCAATTGATCAGAAGACCATTTCCAATTCCGCTTACTTAAGTAATAGTCAAACAATGACAAATTTCAACACAAAATCCATATTCGCTTGGCTATTGTGCTGCGCGTTCAGCTTCGGACTGGCTGCTCAGCCAACTCTTGATTTCGCAGCTCTTAGCCCAACAGGTACTTCTTTCACCATCATGACGGTCAATACCGATGGGATCAACCAAGGTCCTGCCGGCTCTGACCTCACTTGGGATTTTTCCGACTTAGAATCAGAAACCGCACATACGGTTACCTATTTGTCACCCAGTGCTGCCCCTTCATCATTAGCGGCCGAGTTTTCAGATGATTCTAACTTAGCCATTCGCTACGAAGAATATTTGCCACAAGGTTCTATTCAAGTGCGCTATGAATTCTTCAACAATACCAGTGCAGGCTTGTACCAAACCGGTATCACCAATGTAGGAAACGTGATCGTACATTACGATAACCCACTAACGGTATTATCCTATCCATTCGAATTCGTAAGTACCGACTCTGATAATTTTTCCGCGACCTATTCTTCAGGTACCTTCAATATTAGTCGTACCGGCTCTATCTCCCATGAAGGAGATGGAACAGGTGATCTGTTATTACCTGGAGGTATTACGGTTTTTGATGCCGTAAGAGTCCGCTCAGTAATAGAATTCGTAGACGAGATCGAAGAATCTGGCATCACCTTCAACTATACCGTTGAGCGTTATACTTGGTACGATGAGTCCAGTTTATTCCCCATCTTTACCATCTATACCGAGCAATTAGATGGTTCAGGTTCTGGCGCACCGATCACTTCGGCATATTACTACCAAGATTTTATGGATACGGATCCTATTGGACTGAACGAAGCGAACGATTTTGATTTTGCCTTGAACACTGCCCCGAACCCAACAACTGGTTTAACCAACATCAGCTATGAGTTAAATACGCCGGCTACTACCAGCTTAGAAGTCTATGGCATTGATGGTAGAATGGTACGTACATTCACCCCAACATGGCAGTCTGCTGGTACTTATAACACGGCACTCAATCTATCTGACCAGCCCAAAGGCATGTACTTCGTACGCCTTCGTGTAGATGGTAAAGACACTTATTCTACCATCACACTACACTAATTTTCTGCTGCACACAGCACGGAGATAAAACAACACAAAACAATAAAAGCGCGAATGGTCTGTAAATGATCATTCGCGCTTTTTCTTTTGCCTTCTCTTTACCCCAAGCTGCGAATAATGATGGCGCATGCCCGCAATAAAAAACTGGCGGAAGCCAGTGGCACAAGACTCGGTGCACTGCACGATTCTTACGTCTTGTGTCTTATGTCTTACGTCTCGAAAAGCGCCAGCTTTTCACTGCGGTCACCGGGCTATCCGTTAAATTCGGCAAGCCCAAAGGCTTTTCACTGGCAGGGCTACAAATGGCTACCTCTGGGCCGCCTTTGTAGCCCGCCGTTCAATAGCCTTTGGGCTTACCTCATACCACTGCTATCCCTTGCGCGCGCTAAAGCAAAATCAGTGCAAAAATCTTATTTATTCAAATCATGTTGTTGTTTCATGGAGAATAAAAATGATAAGACAAGTTTTAAAGATAAGGGTGGCCAACTCATCCCCACCGCCTACGAAATGATCTGCGAAGATTTCGCCTTCTTCCCCGATACAGGCGTCACCAATGGAGAAAGTACTGAAGAACGCCAACAACAACTCCGCAACTGGCTGGCCGATAAAGTCAACCTCATGATGCAACAAGACATGGAGCGATTGTTTCAAGCCCTCTATCGCCTAGATGTATCTGAGCAAAAAGTCAAAGCCGCGCTTGCCAATTTAGAAGGAGAGCCCGCCCACTTCGCCTTAGCCGATCTGATCATTGAGCGTGAACTCCGCAAGCTAAGATCCCGCGCCTGGTACCGTGAACGCTTAGAAAAAGAAAAAGCCGAAGCAGCCACAGAAACACCCAACTGGGAACCCTTCTCCGAAGAAGAGGACGAACTGTCCGACTGGTAAGCCCAAAGATCATTTCTCCAATCAAAGAAACCTACCTCATGTAGGGGGGAGGACCCATGTGTCCTCCCGCCCACGACAGAAACGACCTCTCCAATCAAGGAACCTCCATATTTAAAACTTTTTTTCAACCCTTTTAAACGTTCCCCTATATAGCCCGTCTATTATACTGTCTGCAACGCTGAAGAGCTTAGCTGACAAACAAAACAGGGACAAATTTTGGGGGACATGAGAAAGCGTTACCGCACGAAAGCTGGTAGCGCTTTCCTTTTTATAAACAACTTGATTTAAAAACCAAAAAATGAACTTCATTCTCATTAATGACGAATATTACACCAACCTGCTTCAACACTTGAATAATATCGTTCCGCTCTTTAAGTCGGTATTTGAACCAGACGATGGTGTGTTTCTCCTACTGGGCGAGTTTTCCAGATTCCTAATTGAAAACATTGATAACGAAGTAATAGCAAAACAATGTTTCCAATTTATTAACCACTCATTAGAACATGGCGGTCATGAAACAGAAGATGTCATTGTTATGGCAATCTTTGATGCCATCTATTATGAAGATGATGTCATTATTAAAAAGTTTCGGCTTAATCTATCAGAAAAATCTCTATCTGTTTTTCAAAAGTTCTTAATAGAAGATGAGTTGTGA